>JBDHJO010000129.1:0-8319 GCA_039586875.1 Gemmatimonadota bacterium
AGCATCGATCGGCCCTGGAGCACGGCGGTGTGCTCCTTGAGTGCGGGAACGCGGTCCACGATCTCGTCCGCGTCCGCGCTGATGAAGTGGCTGTCGGTGACGTCACGCAACTCCCGAAACCAGTGCGCGCTCATTTGCGTCAGCACTGCCCCTTTGTGGGGGATGGCTTCGTTCATCACGACGTCGAACGCGCTGATGCGGTCGCTTGTAACGAGGAGCAATGCGTCATCGTCGACCTCGTACACCTCGCGCACCTTGCCCTTGCGGAAGAGGGGGAGGGGCAGGGTGGTCTCTCTTACTACGTCGCTCATACGTGTACCGTCGCTTCATCCGTTGTGGAGAATGGCTTCAATGCGTCCAGGAGCGGCTCGACGTGGTCTCGCAGGTATTCGTGCACCTGCGCCGGCGCACGCCCGACATAGCGTTGCGGATCCAACTCGGCGCGTAGTGCCGCGCCGTCGACCGCGGCGAATGCCGGATCGCCGGCCAGTCGGTCGATCAGGTCGTTCGGCCCACCGGTGGCGACCGCGTCGCTCACTGCCCATGCATGGGTCCTGATCACTTCGTGGAGTGTTTGCCGGTCGCCGCCGGCCTGCACCCCCAGCATGAGCCAGCGTTCGGTTGCCATGAAGGGCATGAGGCGCTCGACGTTGCGCCGGACGACGGGCGCGACGACCTCGGCTCCACGGGCCACATTCGCGCAAAGGACCAGGACGGCATCGGTCGCCAAGAACGACTCGGGCAGGGCCAGTCGCCGAACGGCGCTGTCGTCGAGGGTCCGCTCCAGCCATTGTGTCGCGGCCGTATGGTGGGCACTCGCCTGTTGCGATAGCACGTGCCGCGCCAACGAGCCGATGCGTTCCGCCCGCATGGGATTGCGCTTGTAGGGCATCGCGCTGGATCCGACCTGCTTCTTCTCGGCCGGCTCGAGCACTTCCCCTTCGTGCTGGAGCAGGCGGAGGTCGTTGCCGAATTTCGACGCCGACTGCGCAATGCCGCCGAGCGCGTCCAAGATCCAGCTGTCCATCTTCCGCGTGTACGTCTGTCCGCTGATTGGGATCGGCGCAAACCCGAACGTCGCGGAGAGGCGACGGTCGAGTTCCCGCACCTTCTCATGGTCGCCGCCGAACAGCTCGAGGTAGCTGGCCTGGGTCCCGGTGGTGCCTTTCGCTCCGCGGAACGGAAGACTGTCGACCAGCGCGAGCAGCGTCGTCGCATCCAGCGCGAAGTCCTGCAGCCACAGTGCGGCGCGCTTCCCGACGGTGGTGAGTTGGGCCGGCTGGAAGTGGGTATAGGCAACGGTTGGAAGATCGCCGTGCTGTGTGGCGAACGCGCCAAGGGCCTCGATGACGTCGCGGAGCCGCCCGAGCAGCACCCGGAGCGATTCGCGAAGCACCAACAGATCGGCGTTGTCGGTCACGAAGCAGCTGGTCGCGCCGAGGTGCAGGTAGGGCCGGGCTGCCGGGGCCTGGTC
Source organism: Gemmatimonadota bacterium (assembly GCA_039586875.1). Taxonomy (GTDB): domain Bacteria; phylum Gemmatimonadota; class Gemmatimonadetes; order Gemmatimonadales; family GWC2-71-9; genus JAOTVV01. Next base: position 1,475 of record JBDHJO010000129.1, read on the forward strand.
GCCGAAGTGGTGGATATGCGCCATCACGTCGTGGCGCAGGCTGCTCTCGTAGCGCCGAACCTCGTCCAGGTCGGCGTCGTCGAGATGCGCGCGCATGTCGTCGAGCGCCGCGTCGGTGATCGCGAGCCCGAGCGCCTGTTGATGCTCGGCAAGCGCCAGCCAGAGGCGGCGCCACAACCCGGCCCGATATGGCGGTGCCCACAGCCGCTGCATGGCAGCCGATGCGTAACGGGTCCCCAACGGGGATTCGTACCGTGTCGTCTCGCTCATCGCACGTAAAAGTCGGTCCATCCGACGTTACCGGTTCGCTCGACGTACACCCGAACGGCGCTCCGTCCCTGCGCGTCCCGGAAGAAGTCCTGCACCTCCTCCGCTCGCTTCACGGGCGACCGGTTGATCTGAATGATCACGTCACCCTCCCGGAGTCCGGTGCTCTGTTGTGCCTGTGCGCCGATGCCGTAGATGAGCGCCCCGGCCTCGGACTCGATCCCCCGCTCTTGGCGAATGGCGGGGCTCACGGTGATCAGTTCGATGTCGCCGAGGACCGACACGCGTTCGGCAAGCGTGGTAGGGAGGTCGTTGACCACCGCCCGCACCAATCGCTCCCGTCCGTCGCGCATCACGCGCACGGGCAGGGTGTCGCCGGGGCTGATATCGAGCTTCACGGACTCCCAGTCCAGGTACGTGCGCAACGGTCGCCCCAACGCGGACACGAGCACGTCATTGGCGCGAATCCCCCCACGATCGGCCGGACCGTCCGGGGCGACCTCGGTGACGGCGAGTCCTCCGCTCTCCTTCCACTCCCGCATGCGGTCGGCACCCGCGACGCTCAGTCCTACCCAGGAGCGCCGGACGGATCCGTACTGCTGCAGCTCCGCGGCAACCCGCAGCGCGCGCTCGATGGGGATGGCGAATCCGACCCCGACCGAGCCTCCGGTCTCGGAGAAGATCGAGCTATTGACACCGACGACCTGTCCGAAGGCATTGATGAGCGGCCCGCCGGAGTTTCCCGGATTGATTGCCGCATCCGTCTGGATCATCCCTACGTAGACGCTTTGGTCGTTCCCCGAGGGAATGAGGTTCCGCCCAACGGCGCTCACGACCCCCGCGGTGACCGACGGCTCGGTGTTACCCAAGAGGTACCCGTAGGGATTGCCGATTGCGACCACCCACTCACCGATCATGAGGTCGGTGCTCCGACCGAGCGGGACGGCGGGGAGGTCGAAGCGGTCGATCTTCAGGACGGCAATGTCGGTGAACGGGTCCTCACCGAGCAATTCCGCAGGCAGGTCCGTGCCGTCGCGTGTCGTCACGACGATCTCCGTCGCACCGGCGGTCACATGTTGGTTGGTGATCACGACCCCGTCGGGCGAGATCAGGAAGCCCGATCCCAGTCCCTGCACTTCGCGCTCGTACCCCCGCGGCACGAAGAACCAATCGAACATGCTGCGGCTCACGCGACGCTCACGCCGCGTCACGTTGACGCTCACCACCGCGGGCGCCACCCGATTGGCTGCCGTGACGATCGCCGTCGTCCGCGACGAGTCCAACTGGCCCGACACGGAGGCGCGGGCCGGCGTGTCAGCGGGCGCCTGCGGCAGCGGCGCGGGCATGCTCGGGATGGTGACGCGATCGCTCGCTGCGTGTGCATCGGCGGCCTGTTCGCCACAGGCGAGCAGCGCCAACATCAAGGGGACGAGCGAGGTTCTCACGCGTTCACTTTTGATCGCGCCACGAGCTTGCTCCAGTCGTTCAGGAACTGATCGAGGCCGCGGTCGGTCAGCGGGTGCAGCAGCATCTTCTTGAGTACGTCCGTCGGCACGGTCGCCACGTCCGCGCCTACCATGGCCACCTCGGCCACATGTCGTGGATGACGAATGGAGGCAGCGAGGATCTCGGTCTCGAGATGGAAGTTGTCGTAGATCGCGCGGGTCTCGCGGATGATCTCGATGGCATCGTGCCCGATGTCGTCGAGTCGCCCCAAGAACGGGGAGACATAGGTAGCGCCGGCCTTGGCCGCGAGGAGGCATTGCACCGAACTGAAGGCGAGCGTGACGTTCACCTTGATCCCGTCGGCAACGAGACGCCGCGTGGCGACCAGCCCGTCCTCGATGAGCGGCACTTTGACGACGATGTTGTCGGCCACCCGCGCCAGCTGGCGACCCTCCTCGTACATCCCGTCTGCATCCACCGCGACCACTTCGGCACTCACATGCCCGTCGACGAGGGAGCAGATCTCCTTCAGCACGTCGTTGGGGTCGACGTCACCGGCGTGCTTGGCCATCAGGGTCGGGTTGGTGGTCACGCCGTCGATCAGCCCCACGTGGGCGGCCCACCGGATGTCAGCCAAGTGCGCGGTGTCGAGAAAGAGCTTCATAGGTCGGATGCCTCGTCGAGTTGAGGGTAACTCACGTGCTCTAGGAACAGGCCCTGGGGCGGCGCCGGAGGGCTCGTCGCCTGATTGTCGGTACTCGTCAGGAGGTTGACGAACTCGTCGAGCGGGCGCCGAGCGCGCGCCACCTCCGTCATCGTGCCGACCAGGAAACGTACCATGTGATGAAGAAACCGATCCGCCTCGATCGTAAAGATAAATCCTTGCCCGTGCGGGCGCGTCGCCCAAGTGGCCCGGGTGACGCGGCACCGGTAGTGCGGCTTCTCCTGGCCGACAGCGGCAAAGGCGCGGAAGTCGTGCTCGCCGAGCGCGTGCGCCGCCGCGGCATCGAGCGCGTTGGGGTCGAGCGCGTGCGGTACGTACCACTCGTAGCGGAACCGGAATGGGGACGCCGCGGCGGCATCGGTCCCGATCACGTATTGATAGCGCCGCGCGGCTGCATCCCGCCGAGCATGGAACCCTTCGGGCGCCGGCCCGGATCGGACGATCCAGACGTCCCGGGGGGTGAGCGCACGGAGGGCGCGCGTCAGGTCCGGCCCGTCCCAGCGTCGCGAGAGTTCGAAGCTGATCACTTGCCCTCGCGCGTGCACGCCCGCGTCGGTGCGCCCGGCGGCGGTGCAGGGTGTGGGAGCATCCGCCAGCCGGCGCAAGGCCGCTTCGATCTCGGCCTGGACCGTGCGTTGGTCGGGTTGGCGTTGCCAGCCGGCGAAGTCGGTCCCGTCGTACTGCAGGACTGCGAAATGAGAGCCGCCCATCGGCGGCAAGATAGAGGGCTGGGGAAAGAGGCAGAAGGGGGGCCGCGCGCGCCCCGCGCGGATCAGTACTTCCGCATCACGCCGACGACCACACCCTGAATGAGGATGTTGTCCTCGTGTACGCGGATGGGCTGCATCTGCTCGTTGGACGGCTGGAGGCGAATCCAGCCCCCAGGCTCCCGGTAGAAGCGCTTCACGGTGGCCGACGACCCGTCCACAAGGGCGACGACCATTTCCCCATTGGACGCATCCTGCTGCGTGTGCACGATGACGTAGTCATTGTCCTGAATGTGCTCATCAATCATGGAGTTACCGCGCACGCGCAGCACGTAGGAGGATCCCCGCCGAGGGATCAGGTCCATCGGTACCGCGATCGACTCCGGTTGGGCGATGGCCTCAATGGGCTCGCCCGCAGCTACCTGGCCAAGCAGCGGCAGCTCGACCGCGTTGACCTGCCCGGGAAGGGGCATCACTTCGATCGAACGGCTCTCGTTGTGCCCACGGTTGATGTAGCCCTTGCGTTCGAGGTTTGAGAGATGCTCGTGGACCGTGGCCAGCGAACGGAACTCGAACCGGCCGGCGATCTCCTCGAAGGACGGGGCATACCCATGCTCGCGAATGTAGCTCTGGAGAAAATCCAGGATCTGCTTCTGGCGGCGGGTGAGGGGCATGGCGTTCTCCGTGCGAGGCAACCGAACAAAGTCCGAATTAATCTACCCGAAGACTTTCCGAACCGCAACCTGGAGCCGGAGGGCCATCTGGTTGGTCTCGTGTCGCGGGCCCGGTGCGTCGGAGTCGCGAGCCCGGGCGATGGGCGCCGGACTTGCGCAAGGTCGCCTCGATATCCTAATTGCTACGGGTTACATCGTTTGCGGGCCCCCGAACGGTCCCGCCTCCTTCAGGCCCAATCGTACGCTTGCAAACAGGATCAACCGCGGTCAGGACAGGAGCGTGACGAGCCCAACCCACGAACACGAGCAGGAACCGGCACCAGAGGGGCTTGCAGAGGTTCACGACCTCATGCAGGTGCTCATCAAGGGCGTGCGTGCGATCCAGCTCTACTTGCCTAACAACCCCGTCTACCAGCGGGCGCTCGAGAACATCCGCACGGCCTTCGGACCGGTGTGGGAAATGACCGACGAACTCGAGCTGCAGGTGCACGAGACCGAGCTGTTGTGGGATGGGGCCCAGGTCCTCTCCCAGGACAACAGGTCCGAAAGCATCCCGTGGCTGCTCTTCAAGGACGGCGTGCGGCGGCTGACCATGCTCCCGGGGGCCGAGGACGAGGAGATCGTCCGACTCCTCCAGGTCCTCGGGAAGGCGAGGAACCTCGTCACGGATTCACCGGATGATCTCCTGACACTGCTGTGGGACCAGGATTTCCACGCGATCAAATACGACTACGTCGACCTCGGCATGGAGGAGGTCCCGCGGCTCGAGCGGTCCGAAGAGGAACCTGCGCGACCGCCGGAGCACGTGCAGCAGCAGATTCAGGAAGAAGTGCAGGACGAACAGCCGCAGGGCATTGTCTCGATCGACGACTTCGACTCGACGCTCTACTTCCTGGACGAGCGGGAGATCGAATACCTGAAGCATGAGATCGAGCGCGAGTACAGCCAGGACCTCCGTGGGAACGTCCTGCGCATGCTGTTCGATCTATTCGAGCTGCAAACGTACAGCACGGTGCGGTCGGAACTCGTCTCGATCGTGCAGAACTTCATTCCATATCTGTTGGCCGTCGGGGACTTCCGATCGGTGGCGCTGGTGCTTCGGGAGCTGCGCACGGTGCTTGAACGGTCGAGGGAACTGCTTCCCGAGCACAGGGAACAGCTCGAAACGCTGCCGGATACGTTGTCCGAGCCCGAGGCGCTGGGGCAGTTGCTGCAGTCGTTGGATGAGGCGACGGTGCATCCGACCGAGGACGAGCTCGGAGCGCTGTTCCGAGAGCTCAAGCCGGAAGCGCTGACCTCGGTGCTCAGCTGGCTTCCGAAGCTCGCAAACGAGCGAGTCCGCTCGCTGCTCTACGGTGCTGCCACTCGGCTGGCCAAGGCCTATCCGGATCAGTTGGTCAAGGCGCTCGACGAAGAAGACGAACCGGTGCTCCTCGAGACGATTCGCCTCGCAGAGCAGTTGAAGTTGCCGCCGCTCGTGCCGGCGCTGGGGGCGCTCTTTTCGCGGACCGGTCCTGAGGTGCGGCGCGCGACCGCCAAGGCGCTTGCTGCGATGGGCACCCCGGGTGCGCTGAAACAGCTCGAGCAAGCCATCGTCGATGCGGATCGTGAGGTCCGGGTTGACGCGGTGCGGGCGATCGGCGCGAAGCGGCACCGGGCAGCGATCGCGGTCATCGAGGAGGTCGTCGCGGGCCGGAAGCTGCGCGACGCGGATCTCACGGAGAAGACGGCCTTTTTCGAAGCGTACGCGTTGCTCGCCGGCGAAAAGGGCATGAACCGGTTGAAGGAGTTGTTGGAGCCGAAGGGGCTCCTCCGACGCAAGGAAGATCCGCAGATCCGGGCGTGTGCGGCAATGGCGCTCGGACGGATCGATGCAAAGGAAGCACGTGAAGTGCTGCAGCGGGCCACGAGCGACAAGGAACCGCTGGTACGCAATGCCGCCCAGCGCGCACTGCAGGGAGATAAGCAGGCATGACGGACCAGACGGGGCACCCGCGGCACCGACCGTCGATCGCGGACTCGCTGCAGAGCGGCGAGCAGCTCCTGCGCCAGGCGGGCCGGGACTTCCTCGTGCACCTCTACGCTGCGTTGCGCAGTCTCAAGCTCTACCCGGTCGAGAACGAGCAGGTACAGCGTTCGCTGGACGAAGTCACGAGTTCGGCAAATCTCCTGCTCGAGCTCGAGGACGAACTCGAGGTTCGGATCACGGGCGAGTTCATCTTCGTGAATGCGACGCGGCTGCGTCTCAGCCTGGATAACTTCGCGTCGTTCAGTCACGTCCTCACGACGCTGCGCCAAGCGGGCATCGGTGTCATTCGCGTCGGCGGTGACGTGGATCGCCGCGAGTGGCAGATCTTCATCTCGCAACTGTTGAGCTCGGCCGGGCGCGAAGGCGATGCCAACAAGTTCGCCGAGCTGCAGGAGCGGCTCGTGCGTGGCAGTGTGGTGCACATCGTCGTCGAGGGGATGGTCGAGGACGAGGACGACTTCGACGACGAAGAGCAGGCCAAGGAGGTCGCGAAGCGCACGTACGAGCGCACGGTGGCCGTGACCAAAGAAGTCGTCAACAGCGTCCGGATGGGCCGCAGTGCCAGCGTGAAGAAGGTGAAACGCGCGGTGCAAGGGATCGTCGATCAGGTCCTGAGCAACGAGGTCTCGCTGGTGGGACTCACCACGATCCGCGACTACGACGAGTACACGTTCGTCCATTCGGTCAACGTCACGATCTTCTCGGTGTCGATCGGCAAGCGCCTGGGGCTCACGAAGCTGCAGCTCTACGATCTCGGGCTGGCCGCGCTCTTTCATGACGTTGGAAAGAGCCGCATCCCGCTCGACATCCTGAACAAGACCGGCGCACTCGACGATGACGAATGGCGCATCATGCAGGCGCATCCCTGGCTGGGTGTGCTCACCCTGTTCGGGCTCCGCGGGTATGGAGAGATCCCGTATCGCGCAATGATCGCTGCCTACGAGCACCACATGAAAGTCGATCTCACCGGGTACCCGAAGTCCATCCGGGATCGCAAC
>JBDHJO010000009.1:0-43666 GCA_039586875.1 Gemmatimonadota bacterium
CCACATGCAGTTTCTTCCCGGCCTCGCCGACGTTCGCGGTCAGCCACTCCTCGATGGCCGTGTGACAGTCTTCCTGATCGGTCCGAATCTCGAATGCGTTCTCGTCCCAGAGACGGACGATGGTTTCGAGGCCGTCCACGAGCTCGGCGCATTCGTCGGAGCTCAATAGTCCGATCTGCACAAGCATCTCGGCATGGGCGATCGACGCGCGGCAGTCGTACGGGACTAACCGACGATCAAGCAGGTGATCGTCGCCGGTCGTGAACGCCAGCACGTCGGCATCGACCTCGTAGCCCTTGTCCCAGATGGGCATTACTCGATCCCCCAGTGAATGTGCTTCTTGTGCATGATGGCGCTGTGCGCCATCAGCCGGAGTGCATTGATCCGGATGAAACCCTCGGCGTCCTCCTGGTTGAAGCCACCCTCGATGTGCATGCTGGACAGCTCCTTGTCGTAGAGGGACGACGAGCATTCGCGCGCGACGGCCATCACCGAACCCTTGAAGAGCTTGAGATAGACGGTCCCGTCGATCACCTCTTGGCTCTTGTCGACGGCCGCCATCAGAAAGTCCATCTCCGGACTGAACCAGAAGCCGTAGTAGATCAGCTCCGACAGCTTGGCGGTCAGCATATTGCGAAGCCGCATGACCTCACGGTCCATGGCGATCCCTTCGATGTCGAGATGCGCCACGTGCAGGATCGTGCCGCCCGGCGTCTCATACACGCCGCGCGACTTGATCCCGACGAAACGGTTCTCCACCATGTCGAGCCGGCCGATCCCGTGTCGACTCCCCAACGCATTCAGGTATTCAAACAGGGCGAGCGGGTGCTCGTGCACGGTACCGTCGTCCAAGTCTTGCACTCGGACGGGTACGCCGTCCTTGAACGTGAGCGCAAGGCGTCCCGGTGTGTCGGGGGCAGACTCCGGGGGCGCGGTCCGCGAGTATACGTCCTCGCCGGCCTCGTGGAGCGGGTCTTCCAGCACACCCGCCTCGTGGGAGAGGTGCAGCAGGTTTTCATCCTCGCTGAACGGCTTTGCCGCGGTCGCGGATACGGGAATGCCATGTTGCTCCGCGAACTCGAGGAGCTCGGTACGTCCCTTGAACCGTTCCAAGAACGCCCGGTTCTTCCACGGCGCGATGACCTGGATGGTCGGATGCAGGGCATAGTAGGAGAGCTCGAACCGCACCTGATCGTTGCCCTTGCCCGTCGCCCCGTGCGCCACATACGGTGCACCCTCGTTGACGGCGATCTGGATCTGTCGCTTCGCAATGAGGGGCCTGGCCAGCGCTGTCCCCAGGAGATACCTCCCTTCGTACAACGCATTGGCTTTGAAGGCGGGGAAGATGAAGTCCGTGACGAACTCCTCGCGGAGATCTTCCACGAACACCTTGCTTGCGCCGGTCTGAAGTGCCTTGTTCCGCGCGGCCTCGAAGTCGTCTCGCTGTCCCACGTCGGCGACGTATGCGATGACCTCGTAGCCTTGCAGAACCAGCCACTTCAGGATGACGGAGGTGTCCAAGCCTCCGCTGTAGGCAAGGACCACTTTCCCGGACATCGGCGGACCTCTCTGCAGGCTGGTGAGCGTGAACGTGAGATATGCACCACAGCGGGGCTGCGGGGAAGCACCTGGTCCGGCCGGGACCCAGAGGTCAGATTGCCGAGGTAATCATGCTCTTCACCAATCGCAGCCGCACGGGCCCCGACCCGACGCTCCGTTACCGCGCCGCCCTCTTCGTGGTGGGCGTCGGCGTGATCCTGAGTGGGATGCGCTTCGGCAAGCCGTGGGCGGTCAATGTGGGAATCGGTGTGTTGCTCGTCGCCGTGCTCATTCGATTGACCGCGCGCCGTCGGCAGCCGCCCGACCAGGATGCGACCGACTAAGGACGCACGGCCCGCACGCGCACACCGCCCGTATCTCCCATTGCACGCCATGCGACGAGCACCTCCGATCCCACACGGCCGGTGCGCGGGAAGCCGCTACCTCGCGACTCCGCAGTCGCCGTCACGATCGTCGGCACACCGAGGCTGCCCGACCGGGACACGGTGCGCGCCCGGATCTCCGCCGCCGTTGCCGTTCGCTCGAGCCACACGACCATGGCGGGTCCGCCGGGCAACAGCTCGACATCGACGCGGCCCAGCGGATCGCCCCCGTCCACCCGTATCGGCGTCCCGAACGTCGCCCCACCGTCGACGGAGAATGCCACCTGCACGCGGGGCTGCTGCTCCGGCGCGGTGTACCACGCGATCGCCACCGTGTCGCCGAGGGTGGCGAGCTGCGGACCGTTCACGGGACACCCGGGATACACGAAATGGTCGTCGGCCACGTGGACGGGATTCGTCCATGCGCCGTCGATGAAGCGGACGATTGCGATGTCCCGCACCTCATCGGGGCTGCGATCGCGATAGGCCGCCACCAACCCCTGCGTCGTTACCGCGAGCGCCGTCTGACAACACTCGCAGGTGCGGGCGTCGAGGAGCTCGTCCGGCTCGACCGTCCCGGACGCGGTCACCGTCGTGAACCTCAACTCCATCGCGCCGTGCGGTGCGCCGGAGGTCGTGTCGACCGTCATCGCTCGGCCGTCGAGCCAGATCAGCGCGGTCCCGTCAGCCCCCCACGGCACCATCGAAACGAACCCGTGCTCGACCGGTGCGCGATCACGGTGCGGGGTCAGGGGCGCGGTCCACGTGCGGCCATCGTCAGTGGAGCGTGCGATACGGACGTGGTACGCGAACGTGCCCGACCCCACCCGCTCGAGCCAATGCACCATCCACGTGCCGTCCGGCGTTTCCACGAGGGACGGGAAATCGGCCCAGTTGAGGAAGAAGTCGTCGTGCGCGAGGACCGTCGTGGGCTCACTCCACCCGTCGTCTGCTCGGACAGCGAGTGTCAGCGCGTGGCCGTCCGCCGTCGGTTCGAGCCAGGTGAGGACCACGCGACCATCGGCGAGGGGCAGGAGCGAGGGCTGCCCACTGCCGCCTCCAGCGGAGAACTCAACCGCTCCCATACGCAGCGCCGGCGCCGCGTCGGTGCAGCCGACAGCTAAGATTAGGAGCAACCCCACTTTCAGGGATTCGCGTCGTCGTGCCATTCCACCAATCTAGCGCCGTGACGACGCGCTCATCCCATACCCCACGTCGACCCCCTATCTTTCGCCTCCAACCGGACCGTACCTCCGAGGCATACCATGGAATGGCTCACGAACCCAGAGATCTGGATCGCGCTTGTCACGCTCACCATCCTCGAGATCGTGCTGGGCATCGACAACGTCATCTTCATCTCGATCCTCGCCGGCAAACTCCCCGCCGGCCAGCAACGGCGCGCGCGGCAGGTCGGACTGGCCCTCGCGATGCTGTCTCGGCTCGTCCTCCTGTTCTCCTTGAGTTGGCTCATCGGCCTCACGGCCCCGCTCTTCAGCGTGTTGGGCCGCGAGGTATCCGGCCGAGACCTGATCCTGCTCGTCGGCGGCCTCTTCCTCATCGCGAAAGCCACCCACGAGATTCACGACAAGCTCGAGGGTGAAACCGGCCAGGGGAGCGCGAAGGCCGCGGCCTCCTTCAAGGGGGTCGTAACCCAGATCATGCTCCTCGACCTGGTGTTCTCGCTCGATTCCGTGATCACGGCGGTGGGGATGGTGCGGGTTGTGTGGGTCATGGCCGCGGCGATCATCATCGCCGTGGTGGTCATGCTGATCTCGGTCGAGTGGATCGCGGACTTCGTGGAACGACACCCGACGATCAAGATGCTGGCCCTGAGCTTCCTGCTCCTGATCGGTTTCTCCCTGGTGGCCGAGAGCTTCCACCAGGAGATCCCGAAAGGCTACCTCTATTTCGCGATGGGCTTCTCGGTCTTCGTGGAGATGCTGAACCTCAAGATCCGGCAGCGGGCCGGCAAGCCGGTGACGTTGCGGACACCGTATGTCGGCGGGCCGACGGGAGCGGCGGGCTAACGGGGAGGACGGGAGCGACGGGAGGGGAGGTACGGGATATGGTCCGTACCGACCCCTCCGGTTGCCGCGCTACGCCTTATACCACTCCAACTCGATGGCAGCGCGGGGTCGAATCCGTTCGCGGAGCGCGTTGAGCTCCGTGTCGGACATGGCCGAGAACGCCCGCGCCGTCTGCGCGTTGCGGCGGACCAGGTCGGGGCGCTCCATCCCCACCACCGCGACGTCGACCGGCAGGCTCCACACGTAGCGAAGGCACTCTTCAACCGTGCAGATCCCGTCGGTGGCGAGTCGCCCCTGCGCGGAGGTCTTCATCGCGATCACACCGATACCGCGTTCCACGAGCGCCGGTAGCACGGTGCGCTGGAAACTCCGCTGGTGATAGTCGATGGGATTCACGGGCATCTGCATGACGTCGAACCGTATCCCACGATCGAAATGCTCCAGCGCTCTGAGGTTAACGGCTGGATCGGCGTGCCCGGTCACCCCGACGTGCCGAACCACTCCCTGCCGTTGCACGTCGAGGATGTACGCCATCGCCCCGTCGGGACCGAACGCCCGATCGACGTCCTCCACCGAACGGACCGAGTGCAACTGCCAGAGATCCAGGTAGTCGGTCTGCAGACGCTGGAGGCTCCCCTCCAGGTGCCGCTTGGCGCCTTCGGCATTGCGGCCGGCGAGGTCGAACGTCTTGGTCATCAGCATGACCTGCTCCCGGATCCCTCGCAGTGCCGACCCCATCCATCGCTCGGCTTGCCCGTTCTGATAACTCTCGGCGTTGTCGAAGAAGCGGATCCCCTCCTCGTAGGCGACCTCCACGACCCTCCTGGCCTCCGCCTCGGACCCGACACTCCCGACGTGAAACCCGCCGAGGCCGAGGATCGGGACCTCGAGCCCGGTTTGCCCCAACGCTCGGCGCGGGATCTCACCCTGAGCGCGTTCGCCGCCAGCGCGCTGCGGGCCAATCGCGGCCCCGGCAGCCGCCCCGGCGACGGATCGCAGGAAATCACGACGCTGCATGTGCGCCTCCGTGCGTCGAAGCCCCCGTCAGCCCACCATCCCGCACCCGACCCATCTCCCTACGATCCTACTCTGTTGGCCACCTCCTGTCCTCCCCAATCCTGAGCCCGCAGCTCGGAACTGCAGGTCTGTTGAGACTGTTGCATTGTTGTATCTTTGACATGGTCAACCGTCAATCTCGACCGGGTTGACGTCACACGGGGTGGCGGATCAAGGAGGAGGGCATGACGCTCAAACAGACACTGCTCAAGAAGATTGAGGAACACCGTCCGCGCACGACGCGGCTCCTCAAAGAGTACGGTGACGTGAAGATTGGTGAGGTGACCATCGGCCAGGCCATCGGCGGCGCGCGCGGCGTGAAATCCATGGTCACCGATATTTCCTATCTCGACCCGCACGAGGGCATTCGCTTCCGCGGCAAGACAATCCCGGAAACGTTCGCGGCCCTGCCGAAGGCGCCGAACTCGGACTACCCATATGTCGAAGGCTTCTGGTACTTCCTACTGACCGGGGACGTCCCGTCGAAGGCGGCCACGCTCGAGGTCGTCGAGGACTTCAAGGCCCGCCGACAGGTCCCGCAGTACGTGTTCGACCTGCTGCGCACGATGCCGCGCGATACGCACCCGATGACGCTGTTCTCCGCGGCGATCGTGGCCATGCAGCGCGAGTCCGTCTTTGTCCGCCGCTACAACGAGGGCATGAGCAAGATGGACTTCTGGGACCCGATGTACGAAGACGCAACGAACCTGTTGGCGAAGCTGCCGACGATCGGCGCGTACATCTATCGCATGAAGTATGCGGGCGATACCCACATCGGGCCGAACATGGACCTGGACTGGGGCGCGGACTTTGCCCATCAGATGGGCATTGCCGCACCGTACGACGACGTGGCCCGCATGTACTTCATCCTGCACTCGGACCATGAGTCGGGCAACGTCTCTGCGCACACGACCCACCTGGTCGCGTCGGCGCTTTCCGACACATACTACGCGCTCTCCGCCGGCATCAACGGGCTCGCCGGCCCGCTGCACGGCCTCGCGAACCAGGAGGTGTTGCGCTGGACGATGAACTTCTTCCAGCAGCTCGGGAAGGACGACTACACCGAGGACGACGTCAAGCAGGCGCTGTGGGACACGCTGAACAGCGGCCAGGTCATTCCCGGGTACGGCCATGCCGTGCTGCGGAAGACGGACCCACGGTACACCGCGCAGCGCGAGTTCTGCCTGAAGCATCTGCCGGACTTCCCGCTGTTCAAGCTCATGAGCACGATCTACAAGGTCGCGCCGCCGATTCTGCAGGAGCACGGGAAGGCCAAGAATCCATGGCCGAACGTCGATGCGCAGTCCGGCGTCATCCAGTGGTACTACGGGATCACGGCATGGGACTTCTACACCGTGATGTTCGGTATCGGTCGGGCGATCGGTGTCCTCGCCAACATCACGTGGGATCGGGCACTCGGGTATCCGATCGAGCGGCCGAAGTCGGTCACGACCACGATGCTGGAAGAGGTCGCCGGCGTGACGTCGGCGGAGTTGGCGGGCGCGGCGAAGTAGCTGCCGCGGCCGCACCCCTCATGACGGACCGGGGCCCCACGCGGGGCCCCGGTTTGCATTTGGTGGCTCACGACCGGGCGTTCCCCGTCACGCCTCGCCGGCGCGGCCGGCACTCGGTCGCCGAGCGGCACTCTCCCCCGCCCGTCCATCCGCCGGTTCGGCCCCGAGCTCCTTCACGAGACCGGCGTAGCGTCTCTCGATCGTGAATCCGTACGAGTAGAAGTACTCCGGCCGGAAGAAGCCGGTGGTCACTCTGGTGGCTCCCGCAGCTCGCACGCGGTTGAAGAACTCCCGCATCAGCCCATCCGCCACACCTTTGCGGCGATACCCCTCGGCGACCACGATCTTCTCGAGATGCGCGCTCTCCCCACCGTCCTGGATCTCGTAGAAGATCCCACCGATGATCTGTTCCCGCGCGTTGATCGCAACGAGATACCGGTGCTCCGGGCGGAACCGGACATCCAGCTTCGCCGATTGGAAGAGCCGATGCAGACGTTCGACTTCCTTCGGCAACAGCACGTGGCGCACTCGGAACATCTCGCCGTCGACGTCTTCGAGCGCCACGACAATCTCACTCCGGGCGCCTCCGCCAAGATCGATGCTCACGAAGTCGACGGCATCCTCGGGCCGGAGGTAGGCGAACGGGATGCGGGCGAGAAAGTAGTCGTCATCCGGTGCCACACTGAGTCGCTGCCGGAGTTCCGCCACGGCGCTCGCCAGATCTTCGCTGCGCACCGTCCGCGCCCGCATCCCGGCGATGAGCTCGTCCAATCCGCCGGCCAACTCCGCCGACGCTCCGCGGAACACGGTCTCCCGGAAGAACCGCAGCCGAGCTTCCGGATAGCTTCGGGCGAGCCGATCGAGGCCGTAGGTCTCCGCCAGTTCCTGGAGCGTGGCCGCCCGCGCTGCTGCCGTGGCATCCTCATTCAGGCTCGCCCAGCGTCGGTACCGCTTCGCCGCGAAGTACAGGCGCATCGGCAGGAACCCGCGCGCTTCGACCCCGGCAATGTAGGAGCGGAGGGCATCGGCAACCTCCGGCGGCACGTCGGCCGCGTCCGCCAGCGCGGCTCGATAGCCATCGAGTCCGTCCGTCTCACCGAGCACTTCCAGGACTGATGAAAACACCACGTCCCAGCCGACGTCTCCCTGGATCTCCTCGTACTGCGACTCGACGGCGACGACGAACTCCTGCATGAACCGACGGGTCATCGCCATAAGGCTCTCGTGCGGCTGTCGCGCGGAAAGCGACACGATGCGCGACCCGATGTGGTAATCGTGCGTCGGCAGAACGATGTCGGCTGGGTGCAGCTGTGCAATCTCCTGGGTACGGCTCGTGCGTACCCAGAAATCGACGTACGCACTGAGCGCGCTCCACGCCAGGAACGGCCACAGATCGACGAGCCCCTCGTCGTGTCCGGCACGCCGTTTCAGCCGTGCGAGCTCGCGATCGAGCGTGTCACCCGGAATGAACTCCTCACTCCACAAGTCGTGGTCGTGGTGGTACCCACCGAAGGTCTCGACGACCGGGACACCGCCTTCCGCCTCCCCGCAGAGAATGAGCCAGTCCACCTCCTCATGGATCGCGTCGTCCGAGAGCGATTCGTTGATGTTGGCCGCGATGTCGTAGGTGTCGAGCGTGCGGGTTTGCACGGTGATGCGGTACACCCGCTTGCCGTGGCGGTCGCCGATCAGCCTGATCCAGATCCCGCCCGGCGGGATGTCGTTCAGCCTGATCATGGTCCCGCGATAGAACAGGAAGATCGCTTCGCGCAAAAAGGTCGTCGTGCGGATTGCCGTCAGCAGACGGTCGCGGTCCTCCTCGTCCGTGCTCTCCTCGAACACGACCACGTCGTCCCACTGATACTCCTGCCCGGTTTCGGTATCGACCGCAATGCGGGCAGTCGGGCCAAGCCATTGACGGAATCCGAACTCCAGGGTGTCGCGGGCATCGGCCGCGAAGCGGCGGACGGCAGGCGTGGTGCCGAACAGGCTCATCCGCACCAGGAAGACCCGCGTGGCTCTGAATCGCGAGGGGTGGGCGGCCCCGTACTCCGCCAGGAACCCGAGTAAGGCGGGGCCGAGCTGTTCGACTGCCGGGTGTCCGTCGTGTCCGCATACCTGCGCCGCAAACTGAATGAACGCCTGGATCTTGGCTTCGGGCAGCCGGCGCTCGCAAAGGAACGCCGTGGTCTCGGTATCGAGCAAGGTCGGGTCGGTGGCGAGGAACTGTCGCACCATGTCCGGGAATCGACCAATGCGCTCGGACGGCACCAACAACTGGAAGGCTCGCCGGCGCACATCCGGTGAGGGGGACTCGGCGGCCCGTACCAGCACGGCCCGAGCCGGGTCGCTGACGGCTCCCTCGTCCTTCGACAGGATACGACCCAGCAGGCGGGTCGCCTCGAGCGCGATCTCGTCATCCGGTGCGGCGAGCAGACACGCGGCGATGTGGAGATGACCGAGATGCCACTCGCGCTGCGCCAGGGCATCGGCGAGTTCCGCAGCATCGGTATCCCGTACCACGTAGGGTGCACGCCGGGCAGCCCAGTCGAGTCCCCGTTGATGGCGCCCGTGCCGCTCGCGGGCCTGCAGATCCAGCGGCGCGAACGCGACGAGTGACTCGTTCCCCAGCCACAGGTCCGGCGTGGTCAGGAACGAACCGAGGTCGAGGGTCCGACGTTCGTACCGATACTCGAAGGCCCCGATCTGCACACGGCCCGGCCCGAGAGCGCGAACCGGCAACCGACCCTCGACGGACGGCAACTCGATGGCATCGCCGTCCACCCGCACGTCTTGCGCCGTGATGCCGAGCGTCTGAAACAGCCAATTGGGGAGGGTGAGTGCGATGCCGCCGACGGTGAAACTGCTCCGCCGGTACATCGCATCGATCACATCGGTGAAGTGCTCGACCACGACGTTCCGGCGCGGCGTGCCCTTCGGCGTGAGTTCGCCGCGATCGGCATCGAGGTCCCGATCGATCACTGTGAAATCCACGATACGCTCGAAGGGGGCCACGAACCGGTTCACGGACACGATCAACGATCGGAAGTGATCGCGGATCTCGTCGTCGGGTAGCGTCGCGAAGTCCAGTTCGGCATACGACGGATTCGGGTAGATGAGCAAGGTGTTGTAGGGTCTGTGATCGCCCACCAGGAAGGCCCGCCCCACCGATTCGAACTCCCGGAAGAGATTCTCCAGGCGCTGCGGCGCGACCGTCTGCCCTTTGATGTTCTTGTAGATCTCTTTCTTGCGATCCACGAGCCGCATGTGGCCGTCGGCATCCACGACCATCACGTCCCCCGTGTGCAGCCACCCGTCATCGGTGAACGAGCGCTCCCCCTCGGGCGGATCGAGGTACCCTATCATGACGTACGCACCGCGGATGAGCAGCTCGCCGTCTTCGGCGAGTTTCGTCTCGATCCCGGGCAGCGGCACGCCGAGCGAGTTGTCCTTGTACTCGTCGGTCGGCGTCATCGTAATGCCGCCGGTGGCCTCACTCATTCCGAATCCACTGTGCAGGTGCACACCCTGGTGTTGAAAGAACCGGAACACCTCCGCATCCAGGTGTCCGGCAGCCGAGAGCCCCCACCGAAGGCGCCCACCGGTCACGGTGGCTGTCGTCTTGTGCAACTCGTCTTCACTCGCAACCATGGGATCGGCGCGCTGCGTGATCGCCTCGTACAGCTGAATCCACTTCCGGGGGACGCTGATGAAAACGGACGGGCGATACCGGCGCATGCTATCCAGCAGCGCATCGACCGATGGGTCGAGCAAGAAGCAGTACTTCGCACCCCAGAACACGCACCCCAACATCTCCAGGTAACGCCCAAACGTGTGGAAGAGCGGGAGATACGAGAGGAACACGTCCGCATCGCCGATCTCCGGCAACGCCAATGCGCGCGCAAACCGCTTGAACACGAGATTGCGCTGCGAGAACTGAATCCCCTTGGGCACGCCCGTCGTGCCCGACGTGTACATCACCGTGGCGCGATCGTCGATGCGAACGGCATCTCGCAGTTCGGCGAGCACCGCAGGCGCGACGTTCTTCGCACCGGCCTGCACCTCGGTCAGCGTCACAACGCCGGGTTCTTGCACCTCGTCCATGCTCACGATGTGCGCGAGATCCGGCAGGTCGGCGCGATTGCGAAGCACCTTGTGCAGCTGCTCGCGGCCCGACAACACCACCGTGCGCACCCGAGCGTGCCGCAGGATGTACCCGACATCGGCGTCCGTGGAATTGGCCGGCACCATGACGTTGGGGAGCCCGCTCGTGAGACAGGCGAGATCGAGCAAGGCCATCTCGAGCCGGTTCTCGGAGAGCACGGCGATCGGCGTTGGCGTGGATGTGCCGCCCAGGTGGATGAGACCGCGCGCCAGGAGCTCGATGCGCCCGGCGACCTCGTGCCACGTCAGGCTGGGGGCTGCACTGGACGCCGGGAGCTCGAACAGCGTCTTGGCCGCATACGTTTGTGCGC
Organism: Gemmatimonadota bacterium; assembly: GCA_039586875.1. Taxonomy (GTDB): domain Bacteria; phylum Gemmatimonadota; class Gemmatimonadetes; order Gemmatimonadales; family GWC2-71-9; genus JAOTVV01. The sequence continues at coordinate 10,995 of JBDHJO010000009.1, forward strand.
GGTGCCGGAAGAGGTGCCCCACGGTGAGTTGTGACCGTTCGATGGCTTCGAGGAATCGATCCGCCCATTCCGCGGTCGCGTCCCGAGGAATGCGGCGCAGCACTGCCGGGCGGCGCGCGAGATCGAGGACGTCCCACAGCGCGGTGCGCCGGTCGGCGGGGGGCGCGGGGTCGTCACCCAGCCGGGCAATGGCGCGGTCGACCAACGCGGCGAGCGCGGCGAGCGGCACGGCCTGCAGGATCGCATCGGTGTGGACGGATTCGCGGAGCGCGGCGACGAGTTCGTGATCGAGCTCCGTGGCCCGCGCCGCGGCCGGATCGAGCTGCCCGGCAGCGTCGAGCTGCGCGGTCACGACCGCGGCAGAATCGGCCGCCCCGAGTCGGGGACGGTCGGTAGGCGGCGTCATCCTCCCGTCCTCACGGCAGTCGAAGCCGCGGCACACGCCCCGTCAGCCGTCGCACTTCCGCTTCGATCAGGTCTTCGACCTCCGTGAGCTCAGCCAGCGGCGCACCAATCTGGTCGGCGGCCTGCTGGCGGAGCGCGTCGCCCGCCCGTGCCGCGCGCCCCACCCCGTCGGCGACCAATGCATCGACTCGGGAGCGTACCTCGCGCTCGGCACGCTCCACTTCCCGGCCGATCGCCGACCGGAGCGACCGCGCCACCACATCACCGATGTTCGAGCTCACCCCCAACGACGGAGCGGCGATCGTTCCACTCAGACGCACGTCGACGGTGACCTCGCGGACACCCGAGACCGCTCGCCACAGCAATGCGTTGGCCCACGCGGTGCTGCCGATCGTCGCGGTATCGGCCGATGCCGACGGCTCATGCAGCCGTTCCCACGTCGCCGCCGTGGTCGCCCACCGCCACCGCGCTTGAATTCGCTCCCCGACACGGCTGAGTTGCAGAGCCGTCTGGCCATCACCCAGCGTGAGTCTCGCCCCGATCGCCGCAAGCTCGAGCGCGGGAAGACCGATGCCCGTCAACACGACGTCCACGGAATCGGCGATAGGCGCCTGCACGTGGTCGAGCGCGGCGTAGACCCGAACGTCGCGTGGCCCGCGGGCTCCTTCGAGGCGCTCCACCCGGAGCTCGACCGGCTTGCCGTACAGCGTCGGCGCTGAGCTGAGTCCGGAGACCGCCGCCCGATAGGCACCGACCGCCGCGCCGGTCCCGATGGTGAGATCCGCGTCGGCATGCTCGAGTACGAACCGCGGTACCGGAGCGCCACCGGGAAACACCACGGTCGTCCCACGTGCGCGGGCCCGTTGCGGGCCGGCACGTCGCCGGGGATCGAGTCCCGGCGGCAGGTATTCTTCCGCCAAGCGCACCCAATACAGCACCGGCTGCATCCACTGCAGCGCTGACGCACCGAAGATGGCCGGCGAGATGGTGGGCGCATCGAGTGACGGCAGTTGCAGCAGGCCAAGAGCGTACCGGTAGTCTTCGGCACGAGCGTCGGCGAGCGCGCGGACGTCACGTAGAATCCCGTCGACCCCCGCCCGCGCGGTAGAGTCCAGCGCGAGAATGCCGCTGCGCATATCCCCGAGCCCGTCCAACGTGCGGCGCGCGTCGTTCGCCAGGGCTGCCGTTCCCGTGACCCCGAGCCGAATCGGGTCGGCATCCTCGAGCCGCGCCAGCAGGGCTTGGGCGGAATCGAGGCGGGGTGCAGGATCGAGCCGGGCGAGCTGCGCCGTCCAGCTCGTGACCATCGAGTCCGCGCCGGCTTCGACCCGTGCGGCAGCTGCGAGCGTTCGAAGGCTCTCCGGGCGGATCGCGCCGACGTCGATCGCACGTCCCAATCCCTCGAGACTCAGCGGCGGGATCGCGACCCGGGCAGCCCACTGGTCGACCTCGCGTCGGATGCGCCCTGCTCCCTCCGGGGGATTCTCCAGCGCGCCGGATTCCGAACGAGCGGTGCCGAAGGCCAACCCGCGGAGTGCGACCGTGTCGATGTGCATGCGCTTGGTGAGGAGCGGGGTCTTCCGAATGTCGATAACGATCTCCTCGGCCTCGAGCAGATTCGTCATCGGCGCGTCCGGATTCGTGACCTGCAACCCGCGCAGTCGCACCGATCCGTCCCCCAGCCGAACATCGGCGCTCTCGAGCTCGACGCGCGCGCCGACGAAGTACGATCCCGAGCTCTCGATTCCCCGCCGGACCATCGTGTCGAGCAACAGGAATATCACGAGCCCCATGACGACGAACAGGAGCATCAAGGGCACGATCGCGCGCCACCGGAACAGAGAGACGCGTCGCATCACGGCTGAAACAACCGGTAGACGTTGTAGAGCTTCGACGCCTTCATGGTCTGTACGACCTTGAGCTTCGCCACTTTGGGATACAGGTGCTGGCGGTACCGTGCCACGCCGATGCGCGCACCGAAGAAGATCGGCACGCCGAGCACGCACCACCCGACCAGACTGCCGAGGACGATCGTGTTGTTGAGGTTGGCGAGGGACAGGATCGGGGTGTTACTGACCGTCGTCCACAGCGGTGTGAGGCCGTTGGCATCGATCAGGAGTGCGCGCCCGACCGCATCGAACGCGGGATCGAGCAGGAACCCGATTGGCGTCATCACGATCCACCCGAGCACAGCACCCGGCACGGTCACGCGGAACAACGCAATCACCGCGACGAACACGAGATTGTGCAGACTCATGAGGGGCGTCAGGCCAAGCGCGGCACCGAGCGCAAACCCGGCGGCCACTTGGCTCGGCGTTCCTTCGGAGTTCAGCGCTCGAACGAGCGATTGCAGGAACTTCAGCACCGTGAACACGATGTCGAATTCTCGGGGAGTGGAGATCGGTTGTCCAGTGGACCGATGTGCGACCGGCGACATCCCCGTCCCGCGACCCCCAGGCTACATTCCACCCATCATGCAATCCCTCGATCCGATCCTTCGCCCGCGCTCGATCGCCGTGATCGGCGCGTCGCGCCAGCCGAACACCATCGGGTGGCAGATACTCGACAACCTGCTCCGGCAAGGGTTCACGGGCCCCGTCTACCCGGTCAACCCGAAGGCGGCGGCGATCCACTCGATTCCGGCGTACGCATCCGTCGGGGACATCCCGGGTCCGGTTGACCTCGCCGTCGTGGTGGTGCCCAAGGAGCACGTGACTGCGGTCGCACGTGACTGCGCGGAGGCCGGCGTCAAAGGCTTGGTCGTCATCTCGGCCGGCTTCAAGGAGGTCGGCGGCGACGGGATCGCACGCGAGGAGGAACTCCTCGCCGTCTTACGGGAGGCCGGCCTGCGCATGGTCGGGCCGAACTGCCTGGGCGTGATCAACAACGACCCTGCCGTGGCGATGAACGCCACGTTTGCGCCGGCCAGCCCACCCTTCGGACCGGTTGCGTTCGTCAGTCAATCGGGTGCGATGGGCGCCAGCATCCTCGACTACGCCGAGAGTCTCGGGATCGGCATCTCGATGTTCGTGTCGAGCGGCAACAAAGCCGACGTGAGCGGCAACGATCTGCTGGAGTATTGGGGCACGGACGACAACACCGGGGTCGTCCTCATGTACCTGGAGAGCTTCGGCAACCCGAAGCGGTTCGTGGAGCTCGGGCGGGCGATCACGCGGATCAAGCCGGTCTGTGTCGTGAAGTCGGGCCGCACGGGAGCAGGCGCGCGTGCGGCGGCGTCGCACACGGGCTCGCTCGCCGGCACGGAGCTGGCGACCGACGCGATCATCGCCCAGGCGGGTGCGATCCGCGCGCATTCGGTGAACCACCTGTTCGATCTCGCCATGGCGTTCAGCAACCAGCCGCTGCCGGCCGGGAACCGTGTGGCGATCGTCACGAATGCCGGCGGGCCGGGTATCATCGCCGCCGATGCCTGCGAGTCCGCCGGATTGCACGTGGTCCCACTCAGCGCGGACACGGAAGCGAAACTGCGCTCGCGGTTGCCGGAGGAGGCGAGCGTCAACAACCCAGTGGACCTGATCGCCAGCGCGACACCGCCGAACTACGAGTTCGCACTGCACTGCGTGTTCGAGGATCCCAACGTCGACGCTGCCATCGCCGCCTTCGTACCGCCACTCGGCATTCAAACCAAGGACGTCGCCGCCGCGATCGTGCGGGTGAACGAGCAGTTCCCGGACAAGCCACTCTTGGCGGTCCTCATGGGCCGGCAGGGCCTGCCGGCCGGCCTGGCGGAGCTGCACGAGGCACGCATCCCGGCGTACATCTTCCCGGAGTCCGCGGCACGCGCGCTCGCGGCGATGTGGGAGTTCAAACGGCACGCGGAGCGTCCGGTCGGACAGGAGGTGACGTTCGACACCGACGACGCCCGCGTGACCACGATCATCGACACCGCACTCGCCGCGGGCCAGCAGAAACTCAGTGAGCCCGACGCGCTGCGCGTGCTCGAGGCCTATGACATTCGCACCGTACCGTGGACGTTCGTGTCTGCCGAGGGAACGGGGAGCCTCGCCGCGCGAGCGGCGGATGCGGCGGACGAGTTGGGGTTCCCAATCGTGCTCAAGATCGTGAGTCCGGCAATCGTTCATAAGACGGAAATGGGCGGCGTCGTCCTCGGCCTGGAGTCCAGGGCGAGTGTGGAGCGCGCCGTGCGGGAGATGGTCAAGCGTGTGGACAAGATCGACCCGGTGCCGCGTATTGCAGGCGTGTTGCTCCAGCAGATGTCCACCGGCGGCACCGAGACGATCGTGGGACTGACTCGGCTGCCCCGGGTCGGGGCACTGGTCATGTTCGGCTTGGGCGGGATCTACGTCGAGGTGATGCGGGATGTCGTGCTGCGCCTGACACCGCTGCTCGATACCGACGCGGATACGATGATCCGAGACGTGAAGATGTTCCGCCTCCTGGAAGGCGCGCGCGGCGAAGCGCCGCGGGATCTGGCGGCGCTCGCCGAAACGATTCTGCGTATCGGACAGCTGGCGGATCGGCACCCGAGAATCGCGGAACTCGATATCAATCCGCTGATCGCGATGGAGAAGGGTGCGATGGCGATCGATGCGCGCATTCGGGTAGAGTAGGGAGAACCGACACGGGGGGCGGAGCGCAGTGCTCCACCCCCCGTGGTTTCCGTCGCCGTCAGGCTGCCGGCGGGCTTGGCGCTATCCCCTGCCCTGGCGCGATCCCCAACGCTCGCGCCGGCCCCGGTGTGGCTCCCGCCACTCGTCCCACGACTCGAACGCATCCGCCGAGTCGATCGCGGCCTGCGGTCCCGAGAGCACGGTCAACTGATCCAGCCAATAGGCGGCATCATCGCGCCGGGCGATGACCATGCGCCCGTAATCCAGCTTCCGGTGTGCGCGATGGTACTTCATGTAGATGTGCCGGTCATCGACGCCGAAGATCTCGATCTTCCCCGTCTCGTGCGACATCGCAAACCGAGCCCGCTTCGCAAGCCCCGACACGCGACGGTTGGCGTCGGTGAAGATCTGGAAACCCTCGACGATGGGGACCTCGTACGGCTCGTTGCCGGCCGTGGGGCGGCCCTGGAAGACGTAGTACTGCGGGCACCCGATGACCGACAGTTCACGGAAGAGCGCCGCAAACGTCTGGGGCGTGTCATTCACCCCCCGTACGATCGGGCACTGGTTGACCGTTTCGGCCCCCGCGTCCTTCAACATTCGAATCGCCCGCCGGGCGTCGGCCGTCAATTCCCGCGGGTGATCGAAGTGATTCATGATGTAGATCTGGGTCCCGCCGGCGCAGTACTCCCGGATCATGTCGAGCAGACTGGGATCGTCGATGACGCGGAAGGGGTTGAACGCGGTCATCTTCGAGCCGATGCGGATGATCCGGACGTGCGGCACCGCCGCGACGTCGCTCACAATCTTCTCGAGCCGACGCGTCGCCATGATCAGGGGATCACCGCCCGTGAGCAGCACGTTGGTGATCTCCTCGTGTTCCTGGATGTACGCCAATCCCCGCGAGTGGTCGATCGACGCGTCATCGTTGTCGTTCATGAACAACCGCTTGCGGAAGCAATACCGGCAATAGGCTCCGCACACCTCATTGACGAGCAACAACGCCGTGTCGCTATACTTGTGCTGGCACCCGCGCACCGGCGTGTAGTTCGACTCTTTGGAGGCGTCGAGTTCACCCCAATCGTTCAACTCGGACTCGCGGGGCACGACGAGATGCCGGAGTGGATCGTCCGGATCGTCCCAGTTGATCAACTCGTTGTAGTACGTATTGAGTCGGAAGACGTAGCGCTCGGCTACGGGTTCGAGACGACGACGCTCTTCTGAGGTGAGGCCGTCGAGCTTCGATAGGTGGGTGATGTACCGCACCCGCATAAGCCCTCCTATGTCAGCCCGCGTGGGACAAACGGTCAGTGTGTGCTCTAGGATCTCGCTTGAGATGTTCGTTATCGAAAGGTAGTCCCAGGTCGGTCTCGCGCAAATGTTCCAAGATTAAGTTGTTACCTTGCAAGGACTTGAAGATGCGTGTTTTCATCACTGGCGGCACCGGGTTCATCGGCACGCGCCTCATCAAGGCGCTCCGCGCCCGTGGGGACGAGTGTGTGGTCGTGACCCGCGGCAGGGGAGCATCACTTGCCGAGGACGGCGTCGCGGTGATCCAGGCAGATCCCACGGAGGCGGGCGATTGGCAATCCGCGCTCGCCGGCTCTGACGCTGTCATCAACCTCGCCGGGGCGAAGATCGTCGATCCCCCGCACCGGTGGTCGGCGGCCCGAAAGCAGGTGTTACGCGATAGCCGAGTCGACACAACCCGTCGGGTGGTCGACGCGATCGCCGACGCCAGCACCCCTCCGAGTGTGCTGGTGAGCGCTTCGGCCATTGGGTTCTACGGACATCGAGGAGACGACATCCTCGATGAGCGGGCACCCGCCGGAACCGACTTTCTCGCTCGGCTGGCGGCAGACTGGGAAGCGGCGGCCGAGGGCGCGTCACCGCATACCCGCGTCGCACTCCTCCGCGGGGGCCTGGCCCTCGGCGCGGAAGGCGGCGTGTTGGCGTCGATGGCGCCGATCTTCAAGCTCGGGGTGGGCGGCCCTTGGGGTGATGGCCAGGAGTGGTGGTCCTGGATCCACGTGGACGATCAGGTCCGACTGACCCTCTTCATTCTCGACGGCGCGCTCTCCGGCCCGGTGAACGCCACCGCACCAAACCCGGTCACGGTGCAGACGTTCGTGCGGGCTCTCGGGCACGCGCTTGGTCGGCCTGCCGTCGCGCGGGTGCCGGAGTTCGCCGTGCGCGCTGCACTCGGTGAGGCAGCCGACGCTCTTCTCCGCCTGCAACGCGTCGTCCCAACCAAGGCACTCGACGCGGGATTCACGTTCCGGCATGATGAGATCGACGGCGCACTGGCCGCGATCTTCGAGTAACCGCTACCCCGGAACCATCCGGCCGAAACGAAAACGGCCGCCCGACAGGCGGCCGCGATCGGTAGTGCCCAACTCCGTCAGCCTCAGCCGTCCAGCACATCCCAGGCGGAATCCCGCCGCTCTTCGAAGGTGCGCCGATCGTACCCCGAGCGACGTTTCCCCCCGCGACGATCGTTCCCCGACCGGCGGTCGGCGCTGTTGGGGCGTCGCGATGAACGTCGTTCGTCCGAGCGACGTTCACTCACCCGGCGATCCTCGGCCGTCCGGCGATCGCCGGACGATTGCTCGCGCCGGTCGTTGAACTGATTGTCTTGGTCGGAAGCCATGAAGCTCCGGGACGAATGTGAGGGAGAACCGATCCAACTCCCAATGCCTGGACAGTGTCCGAGCCCCAACGGTCGGGGCTCGGCTTGGCTGCACCAAGATAGAGTGGGGCTAGAACCCGGGCAACCGATGCGTATCGGTCTGCCCGTGCTTCACACCGATGCCGACTCCGGCACCGAACAGTATGGCGGTACCCACTCCAACGAGGGGGAGTAACCACACAACGGGTGCGGCCACGACCGCCGCCGCTGCGCCGGCGACGACCGGAGCGACTGGCTTCTGCGCCGCATCAACGAAGCGCAGCCGATTCCGGAAGAAGCGGCGTGATTGGACATATCCCCAGACGCTGACGGCACCTGTGGCAACGAGCCCGATGATCTCAAACATGTCTGCCTCCTTGTGTCCCAATACGAAACGTTGGGGCCAGGAGTTTCAAGGGGGATGAAAGAACCGGCAGAATGGGAGCCCAGCGTCACGTGCTCCTGCCATCATGTTGCGCGGCGACCGAACCGGTCGCAATATGGGGAAGGCGTGTGGGGAGGTGACGATGATCTGGATCCTGATCGGTCCAGCGGTAGTGCTTCTGGGGTTGGTGGCGCTCTGGGTCGTGGGTGAGCGCGGCCATCTCATCCTGCCGTCCACGCGGAACGCCATGCGGCAGCGGGGGGCGACGCCCGGCGGTGCCGCACGCTCAATTGCAGTGCTCACCAAGATCCACGGTTACATCTACGGCCGGTTCATCTATCAGTACATCCGTTTCATCAAGCGGCACCTCTTCCGTCTCCTCGTCACCGAGGAGCAACAGCAGTGGTGGGCGAACCACTATCACGGAAAGGTGCTCACGAACGAATTGGCCTGTGCCATCATCACGCTCGATCACGACATCCCCCGCACCGACCTCGACCAGGTCATCCCCTACCGCACGGCGCGCGACATCCTGCTGAAGGGGCCACCCAACGTGACGCTGCTGGAGTGCCCCTGCCGGCTGGCGCAGGAGGACCACTGCTCGCCGACCGAGGTCTGCATGGTGGTGGGGGGCGGAGAGTTCATGCTGGACCACCACCCGACACGGACGCGGCGGATCGCGCAGGACGAGGCGCTGGCCGTCCTGCACGCCGAGCACGAGCGGGGACACGTGCACACCGCCTACTTCAAGGACGCGTGCGACAACAAGTTCTACGCGATATGCAACTGCTGTTCGTGTTGCTGCGGCGGCCTGCAGGCGATGGTTGAGCACGGCGTGCCGATGGTCACGGCCTCCGGCTTCGTCGCCGAGGTGGACGAGGGCGCTTGCATTGCGTGCGGCACGTGCGAGGAGCTGTGCCCGTTCGACGCCGTGCACGTCAACGGCCGCTCCGAGGTCGTCTTCGAGAAGTGCATGGGGTGCGGCGTGTGCGAAGGCCACTGCGATACGGGCGCGATCACCCTGGTGCGCGACGAGCGGAAGGGCATCCCGTTGGATGTGCGCGAAATCGCGGTGCGGGAGCCGGTGCCGGCAGGGCGCTGAGTCGGAGGGGCACAAACGACAAACCCCGCCGCAACGGGCGGGGCTGTGGAGAGCCACCGGTCGGAATTGAACCGACGACCACTCGATTACGAATCGAGAGCTCTACCGCTGAGCTACGGTGGCAGGTCGTGCTTGGATGCCCTGGCCCGGATTCGAACCGGGACGGCTTGCGCCACTGCCCCCTCAAGACAGCGTGTCTACCAGATTTCACCACCAGGGCCCGGAGAGGCGTAACCTCCCGAGGGGAAGGAACCTAGCCGCCCCGATTCGGGGGGTCAAGCCGGCTCGTCCGCTGCCGCATAACCGCCATTGACGCTCGCCACTCCGGGGGCGACAATGCGGGGTCTTTACGGGCCGCCGACCGGCGATTCGGTGTGCTTTTTGACGGCCGGAAGGCCTCAGCTCTGGTACCCAACATGGTTACGACAAGCCGGTTTCGATTCGGCGCGGTGGGCGCACTGTGCGGGATTGCGGTGCTGCAATCCGGCTGCATCACGTCGACCGACATCGAGGCGATCGACGAACTCGCGGGCTTCTGGGTGGCATCCAACGCCATCTACTCCGAGCTCGCAGATCCGACGAATCGTTTCGACCTGATCGCCGACGGGTTCGACGTCACCATGCAGATCGAGGAGAACGGCGAGTGGGTTCTCATCCTCCTCGGCCAAGGGTTCGCCGGGGTCCAAGCAGGATCCATGGCCGTCGATGGCAAGCTGTTGCTCATCACGACCCAAGGGCCGGACAGCGCGGTGACGGAAGCGGGGCGGGTCTACGTAGAGGGTGATCAGGCTGCTATTCAGATCCTCGGGGAGGATCAGGAGTGGGACTTCGACGGCGACGGCACGGCGGAGCCCGCAAAGCTCAATCTCATCATGGACCGTCAGCCGTGACGCCTCGTCTCGCGGTAGGTGCGATCGTGCTCCTCTGCGTGCTCCTGACCATGGCGGCGGGAGACACCGCTGCGCAGTCCGTCCAGCCCGACACCGTGCCGCAGCCCTTCTGTTGCCAGCAGAAGCGCTTCTGGGTAGCGGCCGGGGAGCTCGTGGCGCTGCAGGTGATCCCGTGGTACTTCAACCGCCACGTCTCCGATGACACCACGGCCGCGTTGTCCTTCACCTCGTGGCGGCGGAACATCCAGCGCGGTTTCGAGTGGGACAACAACGGCTTTCCCACGAACATGTTCATGCACCCGTACCACGGGAACCTGTTCTTCAACGCAGGCCGGAACAACGGCTACAGCTACTGGGAGTCCATCCCGTTCGCCTTCGCCGGCAGCATGATGTGGGAAACGTTCGGCGAGAACAACAAGCAGGCAATCAACGACTGGGTCGCAACGAGCATGGGAGGGATCGCGATTGGCGAAGCCCTCTACCGCACGTCCCACCTCGTGTGGGACAATCGCGCCACCGGTATGAACCGGGCCTGGCGCGAGTTTGCAGGGTTCCTCATCAACCCGATCGGCGGATTCAACCGTGCGGTGCGAGGCGAGTGGAGCAAGGTCGGACCGAACCCACCCGAACGCTTCCCCAACGAGTCAGGCGCATACCTCCGCTCGGGCATTCGGGCCGTCGAGGAGGACGAGTCGGGATCGATGACCCGGCACCCGTTCTTCGAGCTCGACCTGCAGTACGGCAATCCATTCGAGGGCGGGTTCACAAAGCCGTTTGACGCGTTTTCCCTGGTCACCCAGGTGAACTTCTCGGACAAAACGCCGATCGGTCAACTGCAGGTCGAGGGCGCCCTCTGGGGCACCGAGCTCACGCGTGCGGAGAAACGTCGGCACGTTTTCAGCCTGCTCCAGAACTTCGACTACATCAACAACGCCGCATACGAAACCGGCGGACAGCGGCTCTCGGGCGCGTTGCTCTCCGACTTCCGGCTCACTGACGGTGTCTACCTCGGCACCAAAGCCCAGGGCTCTCTCATGTTGCTGTGGGGCGTGAGTTCCAACTATGCGGAGATCGTCGGTCGTGACTACGACTTCGGGAGCGGCGCCGGGCTTCGCCTGGAGGCGGTGCTGAACGCGCTGCGGACCGACCTGGTCGAAATGTCCTACGAGCTCTTTTGGATGACGACGCTGAGTGGGACGAAGGGTCACAACTTCATCCATGCCCTCACGGTCCGGGCGGGCATGCCGATCTGGAAATCCCTGGGTGCAGGTGCGGACGTCCGGCTCTTCAGCCGCCACAGCGTCTACCGCGACTACCCCAACGTGATCCGGACGGCTCCGGAGCTCAAGCTGTACCTGAAGGTGTTCCCGCGGCGGATGCCCTACTGGGCGCCGGTGTTCTAGGACCCGTCCCCGCCCCGCCCCGCACCGCCGTCACGGCGGCACCAGCGGCGCCGGGGCTCACGACGTGCGGTGAGCCTCGAGTGCGAGGTCGAGCGCGTGGACCGCGACCGCTTCGGCAGGCACGCCGATCGATCGGCAATCCCCGCATTTCCGTCGACTACGTGTAATACGGATTCGTCCCGGAGGCGTGGTCGGTGATGTCTCGAATGCCACGGAACCCAGGCACGGCGCGGCGGAGTGATCCCTCGACACCCTGACGGAGCGTCTGGTTCGCCATGCCGCATCCCTGACATCCGCCCATCATCCGGATCACGACGACGCCCTCCTCGACATCCAGCAGGTCGATACGTCCGCCATGCTGGGCCACCGCCGGATTGATCTGGGAACGAAAGATCTCGTCGACGACATCGTACATCTTGTCGTCGTCCAACACCGCCGTATCGGGAGCATTCGTGTCTGTCATGCTGAAGGGTAATCAAGGGCGGCGACGGCGGGCAACGGAGACCCCCAGGTCAGTCATCCACGCGCCTGAGGAGGAGCAGCGCGAACCATTCCTGGTCGTCCGTATACCGTTCGACCACGTCGAACCCGAAGAGACCGGCGTACGGCTCGAGGCGATCGAGCACGAACTTGCGACTGATCTCGGTCATGACCCTGTCGCCGGCCTCAACCGGGATGCGAATGCCGAGTGGACCGACGTTGATCTCCATCGCCTTCGTGAACTGTGCGAAGATCTCGATGCGTTGCCACTCCGGATTGTACCGCGCGACATGTTCGACCGCGTCCAAGTCAACGCCCGCCTCGAGCTCTCGATTCATCCGAGCAAACAGGTTGCGGGTAAAGGCAGCGGTAACCCCGGCGTCGTCGTTGTACGCTGCCTCCAACACGGTGAGGTCCTTGACCAGATCCACGCCGAGCAAGAAGAAGTCCCCGGTATCCAACGAACGGGAGAGTTGCCGCCAAAACCGCAGCGACTCCCCATGGTTGAAATTGCCGATCGTGGATCCCAGAAACACGACCATCGACGGCGCATGCTCGCGGAACAACGGGAAGGCCTCTTCGTACTTGCCCACGATCCCGGCGAACTCGACATCCGGATGCCGTTCAGCAAAGCGCCGTTCCGCGCCTCTGACCGCTGCGGCACTCACATCCACCGGGACGTAGCGTGCCGACCCGTGCGTGGCTGTGTATGCATCGATCAGGAGGCTCGTCTTGCGGGAGCTGCCCGACCCCAGCTCGATCACCGTCACCGGGCCCGTGGATTTGGCAATGCCGTCGGCAGCCGTATGGAGAATCGCGGCTTCGGTGCGCGTGGGATAGTACTCGGGGAGGCGGGTGATCTCCTCGAACAGCCCGCTGCCCTCGGCGTCGTACAGGTACTCGCTGGGCAACCATCGGGGTGTGTCGCTCAATCCGAGCGCTACATCGCGGGCGAAGCGGAGACGGTCGGACGCATCTTCGTCCACGGGTACAGTGGTGTCACTGATGAGGATTTCTGGCTCGGAAGGGATGGGGGCCTCCACATGCATGGCCGAAGGACGTGCCGTTGAACCTACCGGCCAGAACCCGCGGTGCAACCCGCACGTTCCCACGTCGCGCGCGCATCGTTGGTGGGATAGCTTGTAACATGCCCGACCCTCAGCAATCCGGCCGACTCGAAGCGATTTGGATCAAGCGAGCGCACCGTGCTCCCCTCGCCCCCGTAGCCTCGGCCGAGCTCATCGTCGATCAGGGGCTTGCGGGCAACGTAGACCACGGGAAGCGCCGGCAGGTCACGCTGATCGAGCGGGAGGTGTGGGATGCAGTGTCCGGTCAGTTGGGTACGGAGGTACAGCCGACGGCCCGGCGCGCCAACCTCCTCGTCAGCGGCACGTCTTTGGCACACACGCACGGCCGCGTGTTGTGCATCGGCGGATGCCGCATCAAGATCGGCGGTGAGACGCGACCGTGCGGACGGATGGACGAGGCACACGCCGGCCTGCAGGCTGCGCTCACTCCTGACTGGCGGGCCGGTGCTTTTGGCGTGGTCGTGCACGGTGGTCCCATCGCGGTTGGCGACCTCGTTCGCTGGGATGAGACCGCTGCCCTCGCGCAATAACACCGATCCAACATCCATACCACCATTCTCAGGGGAGCACCGATGTCGGACCGCGCGGATGATCCACGAAAGACCGATGAGGAGTGGCGGACACTCCTGACGCCCGAGCAATACCACATCACGAGGGAGAAGGGCACGGAGCGCGCGTTCACCGGCGAGCACGTGGACAACAAGCGGAAGGGCAGCTACCGGTGCATCTGTTGCGGAGCGACGCTCTTCGATTCGCAGACGAAGTTCGAATCGGGTACTGGATGGCCGAGCTTCTACGCCCCCGCCGACGCCGCAGCGGTACGCACCGAGGATGACCGGAGCTTCTTCATGCGCCGGACCGAGGTCCTCTGCTCCGCGTGTGACGCCCACCTGGGGCACGTGTTCACCGACGGACCCAACCCAACCGGCCTGCGGTACTGTATCAACTCCGTATGCCTGACGTTCGACCCGCGCGAGTCGGAGTCGTCAGGCTGACCATCGGACGGCCCGTGCGCGTCTATACCGACAGTCCCGACTACGCGACCCGGCTTTTGCCCACCCTCACCGGGTGGTGCCCCGCGGCGACCGACGACGAGCCCGCCATCGGGGTGTTGGCATCGCGGTGTTTCCCCACCGGTCTCGTGCATACAGCTGAGGTGCGCAGGACGGGACCGTGGCCGGCGCTCCTCATCGTCGAGTCTCCGCCTGCGTCGCAGTTCGATCTGTTGGTGACGCTCGGACGGGAGGGAATCACGCTACCCGACGGCACGCTGTGCGTGGCCGGGGGCGGGTCGGGTTTGCATGGGCTTCGAGGCCGACCGTGGGTGGCAGAGGCCGGGAACATCCATCTGTCGCTGTGGCTGGCTCCGCCGGAAGACGTCATCCCCTCCGCGACCCGGTTTCTCGCCATGGCTGCCGTGTCGGTGGTGGAGACCGTCGACACGCTTCCCAATCTCCGTCATCGGGCGGGGATTCGGTGGGTCAACGATGTGTTCGTCGATGGCGGGAAGGTGTGCGGCATACTCACGCACGTGCCGACAGCGTCGGGCGCAGGCGTGCAGGCCGCTGTCGTCGGTATCGGCCTCAACGTCGAAGTCGCGCCGCGCATCGAGCCGACGCCATTCGTGCCGCGTGCCCACGCGCTGCGCCGACTCAGCCAGGACCCGACCGTGCAACTCGGCGCGGTCTTCCCGACACTGCTGAACACCTTGGCAGACAATTACGGACGGCTGTGCGACGGCCGGTACGGGGAGATTCTCGATGCCTACCGGCGACGATCGCTGGTCCTCGGGCGGCGCGTCGCCCTCTACCATGAAGGCGGACCACCTCACACGCTGCTGGCCGAGGGCCGGGTCGAGCGGCTTGGAGACGAACTCGAGTTGTATCTGGAGGGTGTGCCGCAGCCGTTCACGATCGGGAGAGCGGTGGTGCAGCCGGAGTGAGGCGTCCCGCGTAGGAGTTGCGTCCACGGGCCCAACTGCGCCAATTGTAGGGATGCAGGGCGAGCGATGGCGCGCCGCTATGCTAGCGTGGTCGTCCGTTGACGAGGGGGGATCGATGGGGCAGCAGGACCTGCTGATGGTGTGTATCTCGGCTTTTCTGGCCGTCTTCCTCATGTTGTCGATCTTGGCGGGTGTGATCCGCGCCCTGATCACCGTGTTCCCCGAACGGATCGCCTCCTCAACTGACGCAGCGGTTCTCGCCGCCGTGACCGCCGCGGTCGCCGCGGCACGTCCCGGGGCGAGGATCTCGAGCATCGAGGAGTCATCATGATCATCGCGTCCAATCCCAAGACGATTCGCGTGATGTTCACGCCGTTTCGGGACGGCCTTCAGAGCACGTTCGGGGGCAAGGTCCGCCTCGGAGACTTCCTCCCGGCTATGCAAGCCGCCGCCGAAGCCGGCATTCGACACTTCGAGTTCGGAGGCGGCGCGCGCTTTCAGGCACCCCTCTTCTACCTGGGCGAAGACCCCTTCGCGGACATGGAGCGCATACGGGAGGCTGTCGGACCGGATGTCGACCTGCAGATTCTGACCCGCTCGGTGTCTGGTGTGACGTTGACCACGCAATCGATCGAGGCTCTGCAGCTGCAGGCGCAGCTCATGCATGCGAGCGGTACCACGTGGGACCGCAACTTCGACTACATGAACGACGTGCGCAATCTGGTGAACACCGGCCGGCCGATCGTCGATGCCGGCATGCATCATCAGGTGACGATCGCGCTCATGGGGTTGCCGTTTCATTCGGATACCGTCCACACGCCTGCGTTCTACATCGACATCGGGCGCCGACTGCTCGAAAGCGACGTGCGCATCGACAGCATCTGTTTGAAGGATGCCAGCGGAACGACCGATCCGAAGACGATCTATGACTCGGCGGTCGGGCTCAAGAAGATCATGCCGCCGGAGATGCCGTTGTGGATGCACACGCATGATACGGCGAGCATGGCCGTGAGCTGCTACATGGCGGCGATCGCGGGCGGAGCCGACGGCGTCGACCTGTCCGTTCGCCCGCTGGCCAGCGGCACCGTGCAGCCCGATGTCCGCTCCCTCGCGCATGCCCTGAAGGGAACCGGCTATTCCCTGGACATTGACGTCGACAAGATGGGCGCAATCGAGGGCATGCTGACGGAATCGCTCGAGGAGTACGACTTCAATCCCACCACGACCACCGCCGACGCACGCGTGCTCGGGTTCCCGATGCCCGGCGGGGCGATTGGGCCCAACGTCCACATGATGAAGAAGGCCGGGATTCTCGAGCGGTACGGTGAGGTACTGGCCGAGTTTCCAATCGTCGTGAAGGCCGGCGGCGCATGGACGAGCGTGACCCCCGGCAGCCAGCAGTACTGGCTCCAGGCATTCAACAACGTGTTGTACGGCCGGTGGGAGAAGCTCGACGCCGGATACGGCAAGGCCGTGCTCGGTTACTTCGGTCGTACACCGCTGCCGCCCGATCCGGAGGTGGTCCGGCGAGCCTCCGAGCAACTGAACCTCGATGTGTTCTCCGGAGATCCACTGGACGCCGCCCCCGATGCCATCGAACCGGCTCGGCAGGCGCTGGAGGCGCACGGCCTGCCCGTCACGGATCGCAACGTCTTCCTCGTGTTGGCGTCGATGGTTCCGGGCAAGAAGATGGAGGTCAACGAGGGCATTCGCCTGCTGACTGGGTCGGCGAAGATCGACATACCGCTCAAGAAGCACGCCCAACCCGTCCCCACGCCGCAACCGAGCACCGCCACCGCCGGATCGATCGCCGGACCCACGACGATGCGTTGCTCCGTCCAAGAAGGCGGAACGACGCGCACCTTCGTGGTCACGTTGGAACCGACCGGCGGGGATGGCGCCGCACCCTCCTCAACGCCTGCTGCCGGCGGCGGCGAACCGACGCACGGTACACCGGTGTTTTCGACCTTCGCTGGAGCCGTAGAGATCGTCGATCTCAAGGTCAAGGTGGGCGATCACGTCGCCGCCGGCGGGGTCGTCGCACAAGTGGAGGCCATGAAAGCCACGCACGATATCAAGTCGCCCACCGACGGGACGGTGAGTGGTGTCTTTGTACGCATCGGACAGGAGATCGACTCCTCGACTCCGATCATAACGATCGGCTGAGACGCGGTCACATGGGCACCTTGGCTCGATTGCTGGCAGAGTCCGGCATCACCAACCTGGGAATCGGCAACGTGGCCATGTTCGTGGTCGCAGGGGTGCTCATTTACCTCGCGATCGCGAAGAAATACGAACCCCTCTTGCTCATCCCTATCGGCTTCGGTGCCATCCTCGCCAACCTGCCCCTCGCCAACATGAGTTCGTACGGCGACGGGATCATCGCGCTGATTTACGAGCAAGGCATCCGTACCGAACTCCTGCCCCCCCTGATCTTCCTCGGGGTCGGCGCCCTCACCGATTTTCGTCCGCTGCTGGCCCGGCCCATGACCTTCCTGTTGGGTGCTGCGGCCCAACTCGGCATCATCGCGGCGGCCCTTCTCGCTGCCTACGTATTCGGATTCACGCCGCGTGAGGCTGCATCCATCGGCATCATCGGAGGTGCCGACGGGCCAACGTCCATCTTCCTTGCGTCCCAGTTGGCACCGCACCTGCTTGGCCCGATTGCCGTCGCGGCGTACAGCTACATGTCACTGGTCCCGATCATTCAGCCACCGATCATCCGGATGCTCACAACGCACGCCGAGCGATCCATTGACATGCCGCAAGTCATTCCCGTGTCCCGCACGGCCGTCATCATGTTTCCCATCGCGACCGGCATCCTCGCGTCGCTGGCGATTCCGACAGCCGCGCCGCTGATCGGCCTCCTGATGTTCGGCAACCTGCTTCGGGAGTCAGGCGTCACGGACCGGTTGCGCAAGACAGCCGGCGGGTCCTTGATCGACATCGTGACCATCTTCTTGGGCATTGCGGTCGGCGCTACGATGGGCGCGAGCAGATTCCTCACCGTCGACACGATCAGCATCCTGGTGCTCGGCGCCGTCGCTTTCGCCTTCAGTACGGCGGGCGGCGTGCTCTTCGCCAAGTTCTTGAACCTGTTCCTCCGCCACAAGATCAACCCGTGCATCGGTGCCGCGGGAGTATCGGCGGTCCCGATGGCGGCTCGGGTCGTGCAACAAGTCGTGTCCGACGACACCGACGGTCGCGTGAACCCGCTCATGCCGGCGATGGGCCCCAACGTCGCGGGGGTCATCGGATCCGCCGTGGCAGCCGGGGTGTTCCTGACCCTCCTGCGGTAAGGGCGCCCCACCGGACAAACAGGGATCGTGAAGGCAGGTTCAGCGGCGGTCGTGCCCCCCCTCACCGCGAACCCTCCCTCCACTTTAGATTTCAGTCATGTGAATCACCTTCCCGCTGCATATCACGGATCGGGTGGTGACGGGAAGCGGCGCCCCGACGGTGCGCCGCACTGAGGAGTGGCGACGGTTCGGACTGTCGTCCAGCACAGGGGGATCCGTGGCATGAGGTCCAAGTCCAAGAAACTCCCGAAAGGGATCGAACTTCTCCATAACGAGCAACTCAACAAAGGAACGGCCTTCACCGAAGAGGAACGCGACGCGTTGAAACTGCGGGGGCTCCTTCCCCCCCACGTGAATACGATCGAGGAACAACAGCAGCGCGTCCTCTGGAACCTCAAGCACAAGCCGACCCCGCTGGAGAAGTACATCTTCCTCATCGGGCTCCAGGATCGAAACGAAACGCTGTTCTACCGCACGGTGATCGACAACATCCACGACCTGATGCCGATCATCTACACGCCGACGGTTGGTGAGGCATGTGCGCAGTTCGGACACATCTTCCGCCGTCCACGAGGCCTCTACATCACCGCCAACGACCGCGGCCGGATCACCAAGATCCTTCGGAACTGGCCGACTCGCGATGTCGCCATCGTCGTCGTGACCGACGGGGAGAGAATCCTCGGCCTCGGCGATCTCGGCGCGGACGGCATGGGGATTCCGATCGGCAAGCTGTCCCTCTACACGGCGTGCGCGGGCGTCGACCCGAAGCACGCATTGCCCGTGACCATCGACGTGGGCACCAACAACGAGGAGCGCCGGAACGACCCCCTGTATATCGGTCTCAAGCAGGACCGGCTACGGGGCAAGGAGTACGATGCCTTGATCGCCGAATTCGTCCGGGCGGTACAGAAGGTGTTCCCCGGTACGTTGATCCAGTTCGAGGACTTCGCGACGAGCAACGCCTTCCGGTTGCTACAGAAATACCGCGACAAGATCTGCACGTTCAACGATGACATCCAGGGGACCGCGGCCGTGACCCTCGCCGGGCTCTTGGGCGCCACCCGCATCACGGGTGCGGATATCACGCAACAGCGTCTCCTGTTTCTCGGGGCCGGCGAGGCGGGCATCGGCATTGCCGATCTCATCTGTTCAGCCATGGTGCGTGAGGGCATGGACCCCGACGAAGCCACGAACCGCATGTGGTTCTTCGACTCCAAGGGTCTCGTCGTGCGATCGAGGAAGGATCTGGCCTCGCATAAGAAGCCGTATGCGCGAAAACACGCGTTCCTGACGGACCTCCTGGACGCGATCCGTGCCTGCAAGCCGACGGGGATTATCGGCGTGTCCGGCAAGGCGCAGTCGTTCACCGAGCCGGTCGTTCGTGAAATGGCCGCACTCAACGAACGGCCCATCGTGTTCGCGCTGTCGAATCCGACATCCCAGGCAGAGTGTACGGCGGAACAGGCGTATACGTGGACCGACGGGCGGGCGATCTTCGCCAGCGGAAGCCCGTTCGATCCCGTGACGTACAAGGGAACCCGACACGAACCCACACAGGGCAACAACGCCTACATCTTTCCCGGACTCGGTCTCGGCGTCATCCTGTCCGGCGCGCAGCGCGTCACCGACGACATGTTCTACACGGCGGCACGGTCGGTCGCGCACATGACGACCGACAGCATGCTCCGGCAGGGAGCCGTACTGCCGCCGCTCGAGCATATCCGGGATGTGTCGGCTACGATCGCAGCGGCCGTCGCGGCCTATGCGTGGGACGAAGGCTTGGCGACGAAGGATCGACCCGACGACCTCGACGCCTATGTGCGAGCCAACATGTACGACCCGCGGTACGGGGGGAGCGCCGAATAGCCCACGGGGAGAATGGCACATGTCCAAGGGGGGGCACCCCTCCCTTGGACATGCAGAACTCCATGTTGGCTAGTCCATCATTCTTCCAGCGTGAAGCCGATCTTCACGATGACCTGCCAGTGCTGCACCGATCCCTCATCGATGTGCCCACGAATCTGCTGTACTTCCAGCCACCGCATGTTGCGAATGGTCTTGCTGGCGCGGGTCACCGCATTCTCGATCGCCTTCTCGAGACTCTGAGGCGACGACCCAACCAACTCGGTGACCTTGTAAACATGATCGCTCATTGCGTGCACTCCTGGGTCGGAGGTACGGGAGGACGGCGTGGCTGCCTCTGACGGGAATTCTACAATATCTGCATGAACCCCATTCAGCTACTCACGGAGTTGCACGGGATCCGGCGGCAGGGCCGGTTCCTGCGATTCGGCCCCGAATACCGAGCGCGGCCGGCCCTCACCCGAGGACCGACCGCGCCGTGTCCGACCGGCAACGACCGCTTACATCTCGGGACTCAGTGACCCCGTGAACAGGTAGTCGTTGTCGGCGACCTGGGCGTGACAGGCCTGACAGCCGCCGACGCGTCCGGAGGCATCCACGGTGCCGTCCGCTGCCCGCTTGAGGAAGAACCAGTCCCCGACGTCCGGATTGTATCCCTCGACCTTGTACATCACCGTCACGGCCGCCAGCGTCGAGTCCGGCATGTAGTTCTCCTTCACAACGATGGCCCCAGCTTCCATCTGGCCCGTCTGACCGTCCAGCGCCGCCATCGCCACGTCATTGACATACGTCGTCAGCAACATGCCGTGCGGTTGGGTGCCATCGTAGAGGGCGTCCATCCCCGGCCACATGGCCCAGGCATTGGCATAGTCGACGTCTTCGAGATGCGCCCACAGGGACGCGGCGGTCGTGTCCGGCATCGTCGCGGCCATGGCCGTCATCGTGGCCGATGCCTCTGCTGCGGGCTGCTCCTGTTGCTCGCCGGGCCTGCAGGCAACCAACGCGCCCATCACGAGCATCCATGTCGTGCGTGCTGCCTTCATGGGAGGTAGCTCCCCTTCCTCCGGCGTGCGCCGGACGGTGAACAGTGCCAGCTATCGTTCAGCGCGGGAGTGCGTCGGGGAGATCGGCCACCACGTACGCCATGACCGCCATGGCCGCCACGCACTCCGCCATCTCGCGCGGGCGTCCGTGTGGTGGTACCAAAAGTACTTCTCCCCGTCCACGCGAAGTCCCATCCCCGGCACTCCCTCGCGCATGATCGGCCCGATGTCCGCTCCTCCCCCGGGTCGTGAGATCGTCCCTGCCCCAATCGGATCGAGGAAGCGTCCGATCTCGCTCACGATGCCGAAGGCCTCGTCCGACCCGGAAAACCCGAACCCGAGCGGCTTGAACACCCCACCATCGGACTCGATCGCGAGCACGTGCCGATCGAGCGCGTCGGCATGGGTGTCCCGATAGGTCGTTCCGCCGCGCAGCCCGTTCTCTTCGTTCGTCCACAGCACGACTCGAATCGTCCGCCTCGGCCGTAGGCCCAATCGCTGCAGCAACTTGACGGCCTCCCAAGCGGCCACGGACCCGCCGGCATCGTCCATCGCCCCTTGGCCCACATCCCAGGAGTCGATGTGCCCACCCA
Organism: Gemmatimonadota bacterium; assembly: GCA_039586875.1. Taxonomy (GTDB): domain Bacteria; phylum Gemmatimonadota; class Gemmatimonadetes; order Gemmatimonadales; family GWC2-71-9; genus JAOTVV01. The sequence continues at coordinate 32,748 of JBDHJO010000009.1, forward strand.
TCACAACGATCTCCTCCGGCAGTTCGTTCCCGCGCCATTCCGCCACGACGTTACGGGACTCCCGGTCCGGCAACGTATCCGCCTCCATCTGGAGCCGGACCACGATTCGTTCACCACGGTCGCTCATGCGCTGGAGCATCATGGCGTCTTCGACCGTGATGGCAGCGGACGGAATCCGCACAACGTCATCCGCGTAGGTCATCATGCCCGTGTGGGGAGACTGCAGGGAGACCGGGCCGACGGAACGCAACAGGGACGCGACCGCACCGACCCGTGCGGCCGCGTTTGCGCCGTCGACGCGGTACTGGACGGTCCGCCCATACGTCGTGAACGGGACATTGTACAGCACGATCTTGCCCTGGGCGTCATCCGCACGTGCTTCGAGCTCCTCCCAACTCCCCACCACGATCACCTCGGCGGTGATGCCTTCCGGTGGCGTGCCGACACTGCCTCCGAGCCCCAACATGGGCAGCGCCCGCGCTCGGGGCTCGATGAGTGTTGCGGATTCTGCACCGCGAACCCAGCGCGGGACCATGACCGGTTCCCCTCGCACGTGCTCCAGCCCATCGGCCCGCATTTCCGCGAGTATCCAGTCGAGCGCCCGCTCCAGCTCGTCGCTGCCACTGAACCGGTGGCCGAAGCGATCGACCAGCACCTCCAACCGGGCATACGCCGAGCTGTCACCGAGTGCGGCCGCGATGATGCGCCGTGCGACGTCACCGTACTCGTCGGCGATCGCCCCCGTCTGCCCATGCACTTGAGCTGGGAGGGACAGTGTGAGCGCCCCGAGGACGCACCAGCGCAGACCGGCGCATGCGACGCTGTGCGATCGGAGGAACAGTGTCTTCATCGTGGAAATTCCTGAGCAGGATGGGGAACGACGGCGATGCCACCGAATCTAGCACCTGGCGCAAGCAGCGGCGGGCCGCCCCGGCGAAGGGGCGGCCCGCCGTTGTACCCCGTGCGCGCGTTTGACTACCCGGCGCCCGCCGCGAACTCGAGCACCGTGGGCTGCACGAGTGCCACATACTCGCGGTACGGCATCTGGATCAGCTCCGTATGCGAGCACGCGTTGAACGCGATGGTCTCATCGCGGCTCAACTGGTGATCGACATACACGTCGAGGTCGTAGAGATTCCCGAACGGCGGCATCGCGCCGACCTCACAGTCCGGGAACTGCGCACGGAAATCGCCTTCGTCGGCCAGCGTGACCGTCGCGCCGTTCAGCGCGGAACTCAGGGCACGGAAGTCCACGTGCATCGGTGCGGGCAGCACGGCCATCGCCAACTGGCCGTCTACCCGGATCATTACGGTTTTCGCCAACTCCTTACCGGCGACATGCGCCGCCGCCGCCGTCTTCTGTGCGGTGTACGCCGGCGAGTGTCGGATCGTCTCGTACGCTACGTGGTGATCGTCGAGGAACTGCGTGAGCTTGCTGGCAGGCATGGCATCCTCCCGTCGAAGGACTACCGTTAATCCTGCTCGTTTCCCATCGGTTGGCAAGGGTGCTGGCCCCGCCCCCCCAGTCAGTGGGCGCCGGGTTCCGGCGGCAGCACGTCGCCGCCGTACCGGACCTTGAGCGATCGGAGTCCGGCGGGCGATCCGATGATCGTGAGCCGGTCACCCTCGCGCAGCACGGTCCGGCCCTGCGGGACCAGCATCTCGCCGTACCGCCTGATGAGCGCGATGAGGCAGCCCGGGGGGAGGTCGAGTTCGCGCAGCATCTTGCCAACGAACTCTTCCGTCGGCGAGCCCGCCCACAACCTGAGTGAGAGGAAACGATCGTCACGAAGGAGCGTTTCTTTCAGTTCCTGCTCGTGTTTCCCTCGACGCCATTCGGGCATGAACGATTCGTCTTCGACCCGTCCGGCCAGTTGGGCGAGAATCCGAAGGTGCCGACCCGGGTCCGCCTCGCCCGAGATGAGGAAGAACACGGCTCTGATCGGCACATCCGCTGCCTGTCGCACCATATCGGCGTCATCGACGTCAACCCGCACCCCTGCGTCGCAGCGAACCAGGACCATCTCCGACGTGTCGAGATCGGGAAACCGCGCATGAAGCAACGCCGCACCGTAGGCGACCGGCGTTCCCCCGCCCAGCATGCCGCGGCTCACCCCCGCCACCAGCGCGTCCGTCCCGACGGGCAATCGTCGTTCGAGCAGTTCGGCCGCCTGATGGATCACCATGGTCAGGTTCGCGCGCTCGTCAAAGTCCAGGACCGTTGCACGTGCCACGACCTCATCGAAGGGATCCTCGGCCCGTAGGCCTTTCTCTTTCATGAGATCGCGCAGTTCGCGATCGAGGCCGGCGTACCGGCGGCGGCCGAGCCGCTCGAAGACGTGGTAGATGGCTCCGTCCCGGGCGATGCGCGGCTTCGCATAATAGGTGTACCAGCCAAAGCAGGCCGCGGTGACCCCAATCGTGAAGAGCACCGACATCCACCCCATCTCCGCCACCAGCACGACGGGCACGAAGATGCCGAGCAGTTGGGTCCAGGGGTACAGGGGAGACCGGAATCCCGGGTCGTACGATTCGATCCGGCTCTCCCGCATCACGATGACCGCCACGTTCATGAGCCCGAAGAGCAGGAGCTGCAACGAACTGGCCAACTTCGCCAGGCCTTCGACATCGAGGGTGAGGAGCGCGACGGCAACGAGACCGCCGGTCACGAGGATCGCCCGTGTCGGCGTTGCCCCCCGCCCCGTGACGGCCAACCAGCTCGGGAGGATGTGGTCGCGAGCCATCGCCAGCGGATAGCGGGACGCAGCCAGCACACCGGCGTTGGCGGCGGAGGCGAATGCTGCGATCGCGGCAGCCACCATGAACAACTCAGCCGTGCGCCCCGGTAGCCATCCGCCAAACCGCGCCGCGGTGTCGGCCGCCGGCGTGAGGCTCTGCCGGAGGTCCTCGACCCCCATCACCCCGACCATCACGAACGTGCCGAGCGCGTAAAAGGCGGTGACGGTGACGAGCGCGAGCATCATGCCGAGCGGAATGTTGCGCTCGGGATTGTCCACCTCCTCGGCCAAGCTCGCCACCTTCGTGAGGCCGATGTACGACACGAACACGAGCCCGACGGTCGCCAGCAGCCCATCAGTCCCGTTTGGCATCAGATCGTCGAATGCGTCGAACGGCGCGTCACGCAGGAGAAGGAGGTCGGCAAGCCCATACGTCACAAAGAACGAAAGCAGCACGAGGAGGCAGACCACCAGCACGCGCAGGAGCCCGCTCGACTGCCGCGCACCCAACAGATTGAAGGCCACCAGTACAACGGTGAGCACGAGGGCCGCCGACCTGAGCTCCACGTCCAACACGAGACTGAGGTAGGCACCCATGCCGACGAGTGCAAAGGCCCCCTTGAACACAAGCGTCAGGAACGTCCCGATCCCCCCAATCGTGCCCATGAGTGGGCCGAGGGTGCGATCGAGGTAGTAGTAGGTACCCCCGGCACGCGGCATGGCCGTGGCGAGCTCGGCCATCGAGAGCAGCGCGGGCGCCAACAGCAAACCCGACAGGAGATACGCCACCACGACGCCTGCGCCGGAGTATCCCGCCGCCAAGCCGGGCAGGAGGAAGAAGCCCGCACTGATCATCGCGCCCGTCCCAATGACGTACACGTCGAACAGTCGGAGGTCCTTCTTCAGACGTACGAAGTCCTGCAAAGCCATGGTCAACGCTGTTGATGGGATGGAAGAGAGTAGTCTACGCCGAGGACGACACTCCGGCTAGACGCATCAGCGACCGGCTGGACCAGCCGTCCCCTGCGTCGGCCTCTCGCGGGGCGCACGGACGAACGCTTCCAGGCAGATTCCCTCGAGTGGCCCCACCCTCCACAGCGGCAGCCGGCGGTCAGATCTGCGCCAGTTCCTGCTCCAGCCGCTCACGATCCTCCGGATCCAGTCCGGTAGCGGCGGCCGGGCCGGGCCCGAACCGGCGGCTCGAGTTTCGCACCCAGGCAAGCAACCCCGCACCGGCAACGGCAATCACCACGGCCGGAATGAGCCAGGCGAGGAGTCCGGCACCAAGTGCCGATCGAGGACCGAGCACCTCCTCACCCCAGACGACGTAGAGCTCATCCAGGATCTCCTCGGTCGTCGCACCGCGCGCAAGCTGCTCGCGAATGTCGTCACGAAGCTCTGCCGCCTGAGACGACGGACAGGTCGCCAGCGTCATGCCGGGACAGAAGGGGCTCATGACGGTGCCGAAGATCTCTCCGGCCGCCTTGTCGATCGCCTGCTGTGCCGCGCCATCCCCTGGAGATCCAACGATCAGTGCGAGCGAAACGGCGAGCACCAGCATCATTCTCCACATCGTGCACCTCACCTCCTCATGCCCCCCGATCAACATCGGTACCCCTCTATAACGGTACATAGATCGGCGGAGTTCCGGCACGGTCCAAGTTGCCCGAACCGCCAGTCAACGCGACGTTTCGGCCTCGGACACCGCGGGAGCAGGCCATGACGATCTATGCAGGGACCAGCGGATACGCCTACAAGGAGTGGAAGGGGGCATTCTACCCGGAAGGGCTGCGCAACGACGACATGCTGCACCACTACGGCAGCCAGTTCGCATCCGTCGAGATCAACAACACCTTCTACCGGATGCCCACCGAGCGTACCCTCGAGCGGTGGGCCAGCCAGGTGCCGGAGGCGTTCCGTTTCGTCCTGAAGGCATCGCAGCGGATCACGCACCATCGCCGTCTCCGGGACGTCGAGGATCCTCTCGCCTACTTTCTGTCCGTCGCCCGACAGCTCGGGCCACGATTGGGTGCCGTGCTGTTCCAGTTACCACCGAACTTCAAAGCCGACCGCGCCCGTCTCGAGGCCTTTCTGGCGTTGCTTCCGGACGACATCCGCGTCGCATTCGAGTTCCGGCATGCGTCCTGGCTCGACGAGGAGACGTTTGCGTTGCTGCGCGCGCACGGCGCCGCGCTCTGCATTGCGGACGGGGAGAAGCTGGAGCCCGCCCGGATCGCATCGGCGGGTTTCGGATACCTGCGGCTCCGTGGCGAGGGCTATGAAGACGCGGAGCTGCGCGCGTGGGCAGGATGGATCGCCGATCAGGCGTGGACCGACGCGTATGTCTTCTTCAAACACGAGGATGGTGCCGCCGGACCGGCGCTGGCCCGACGGTTCCTCGACCTCGCTGTGGGTTGATCCCCCTCGCGGCCCGCAGCGCACGACAAGAAAATGTCGGTCATGCAGGTCGGTGTTACCCTGCGGTGCCCCAAGCAGTCTTTGGTTCGGAGGGGGGCGGCGCTCCCGCGGGCAGACGAAGCGAAGCGGCCTGTGCAGAGAAGCGGTGGCTGCGCGCCCGACACACGAGACGCGGCCTCCCTCCAGTCGCCGGCCTCCCCCCTCCCCCTCACCTCCGTTGGTTGCTACCCCCGAGCCATCCGACGCAAACGGTCGTACTGCACCTTCGTGGCCGGAACGACCGACAGCCGGCCCTGCCGAACCAGTCCGAGATCCGCAAACGCCCCGTCGGCCTTGATGGCCGCGAGCGGCACGGAGGCGGGCAGCGCGCCAACCGCTTCGATGTCGACGACGTACATCTTGGGATCGCCTGCGTCGGGATCGACGTACGGATCGGTGATGATACGGGCCTCTCCCACGAGTGCCTTTTCCTTACCCGAGTGATAGATGAAGGCGCGGTCACCGAGCCGCATCGTGCGAATATGTTTGAGCGCCAGGTTATTGCGTACGCCGTCCCACCGCGTGCTGCCCTCGCTCTCGAGGTCGGCGTACGAGTATGTGGTCGGTTCCGTTTTGAGAATCCAATAGCCCGCCATGTGTCACCTCTGTAGCATCCAGTTTGCCGCCACCTCCGCCATCGAATGCAGGACGGCGGCCTGATCGATTCCCGAGCGCTTCGGCACCGTGAAGCTGTGATTGCCACCTTCGACCACGTGGAGCGTCGCCCGCGACCCGAGGTCGCGCACAACCGCGCGCATCGCGGCAAGGTCGGCCAGTGCATCCCGCGTGCCCTGCAGGAACAACATAGGGACCGGTACGTCCGCAAGATGGGCAGCACGGTCCGCGCTCACCGAACCCGGGCGATGCAGCGGGAATCCGAAGAACGCGAGCCCGCGCACCTCCGGCAGTGGCTCCGCGGCCATGGCACTCGAGGTCATTCGCCCCCCGAACGACTTGCCCCCGGCGTACAACGGGCTCGCACCCGCCAGTCTCGCACCTTCGGCGGTGGCGGCACGCACCGTACGCATTGCCACCGGCGGCCGATCGGGTCGCCCCCGCCCGTGCTCCATGTACGGGAACTGAAAGCGAAGGGTCGAGATCCCCCGCTCCACCAAGGCCGCTGCCATGGCGGCCATGAACGGATGGGTCATGCCGGCCCCCGCCCCATGCGCCAACACCAGCGTCGCCCGGGGACGAGCCGCCTCGAGCCAGAGGCCCGAGACCGCACCGGACTCGGGGACGTCGATGGCGACGGGATGCTCAATTTGCGTCACGACAACTCCTGGAGTCGCTGCAGGGCCTGGGCCAGCGGCGGTTTCTCGGTCAACACCCCCATCATCGGATCGCGCTGCAACCGCTGCATGCGCTCAACGGCCGTGCGGATGGTGAACCGCTCGATTGTGAGACCGTCCGTCACCTCCTTCCAATCGAGTGGCATCGACACCGGTGCCTGCGGCAGCGGTCGCACACAGAACGGTGCGACGAGCAACTTCCCGTGCCCGTTCTGCAGGTAGTCGACGTAGACCTTGTCCTCTCGTTGCGCCGGCATCCGTTGCACCGTTGCCAGCCCGGGCACATGCTGCACAACGACCCGCGCAAGCAACTCGCCGAGCAATCGGGACTGCTCGTGCGTGACTTGGGATCCCGTTGGGATGAGGATGTGGAGACCGGATGAACCGCTCGTCTTCACGAACGCCGGCAATCCGATCCTGTCACACAACGCCTTCAACGCCTGCGCGACTTCGATGACGTGTTGAAACGGCGCCTCCTTCGGATCGAGATCGAGGATACACCAATCGGGACGTTCCAGCGATCCGACGCGACTCGCCCACACGTGCATCGGGATCGTCGCGAGATTGGCCACGTAGAGGAGTGAGGCCTCGTCGTCGCACACGAAGTAGCGCAACTCACGCTCCGACTGTTCGCTGAACACGCGCTCGGTCCGCAGCCAGTCGGGGGCAAAATCCGGCGCGTCCTTCTGGAAGAACGACTTGCCGTCGATCCCGTCGGGGTATCGCGTCATCACCAACGGGCGATCGGCGAGATAGGGCAACATCCACGGAGCGATCGCTTGGTAGTACGCGACGAGATCGCCTTTCGTGTAGCCCTCGGCTGGCCAGAAGACCTTTTCGGTGTTGGTGAACTGGAGGTCGCTCACCTGTGCCGTGCGCACGACGCCGGCGGTGGCCGGCATCTCTCCATCCGCTCCACCTCGGATCACGCAGTCGGTCGGCGGTTTGTCATCGCGGAGCCGCAGGAAGACGGGCTGTCGAAGCATGCCGTCACCCGTGACCTCCTTGTACCGCACCTCGCACACCAACGACGCCTCGACCCACGCGTGCTCGGCCCCTGCCGGGGCTCCCCGACAGGCGGCGTCCACCCGCCGCATCTCGTCGAGGGTCGCCCGGATTTCTTGGAGCTGTTCCTCAGAGAACCCGCTGCCCACTCGCCCGGCATACACGAGGTCGTCCCCGTCGAACTGCGCAACATGCAGGGCGCCGAGCCCGGAACGGCCGCCTTGTGGGGCCGTGAACCCAACCACCACGAAGTCGTCGGTGCGATCCGCGCGGATCTTGAGCCAATGCGGCGACCGCCCTCCTACGTACGTGGCGTCCGCCCGCTTCGCCACGATCCCCTCGAGCTGCATGCGCCGCACCTCGGCGAAGAAGGCCTCGCCCCGCGACTCGACGTGGTCCGAATACCGGAGCGGGCCCGTGGTGGGGAGGATGTTGCGGAGCAGGCCCTTCCGACCATCGAGTCGTACCGGTCGAAGATCGACGTCGCCAAGTCCCAGCAGGTCGAAAATGTAGAATGTGGCCGGGTCCGCCGCGGCAGCGATCTGCACGTCGAGGGGTCGAGACAACCGCGCACGGCGCTGCAGCCGCTGAAAACTGGGCAGCCCCTGCTCATCATGCACGACGACCTCACCGTCCAGCACGAGATGGTCGTACGGTAAGTGCCGGAGCGCGCGGGCGATCTCCGGGAAGGCGCGCGTCACATCCCTGCCGCTCCGCGTGCGGAGCTGTGCGTGCCCCTCGGCGAGTCCTGCGAGCAACCGATAGCCATCGTACTTGAGCTCGTACAGCCACTGCGGATCGCTGAACGCCTCCGCACGTGTCTCCGCCAACATCGGCGTGACCGCCTCGAGGTGCACCGACGCTCGCAGGGCACCCAACGTCAACGCTTGCGCTGCGCTCTCGGCTTGCCGGTCGGTTCCCGCCCCCAACTGCTCGACCGTGAGACCGGACAGGATGGAGTCCTCGGCGAAGTCATCCGCACCGTCGATGGCCAGAGCGTCCCGCTCCTTGATGAGCAACCACTCGTTCTCGCTCTTCTTGATCTTGACCAACGTCCACACCCCGCGGAGCTTGTACCCCCGCAATTCGAAGAGCAGCTTGCCCGACGCGAATCCTTCGTCGATATCGGCGAGGGGCACCCACGAGCCTCGGTCCCAAACAATCATCGGACCGGCACCGTAGTTCCCCGCCGGAATAACATCCTCGAACTCGGCGTATTCGATGGGATGGTCCTCGACCTTGACGGCAAGCCGCTTCTCGCGAGGATTCTTGGAAGGCCCCTTCGGCACGGCCCAGGATTCGAGGACCCCGTGCATCTCCAGACGCAGGTCGTAATGGAGCTGCCGGGCCGCATGCTTGTGGACGACGAACACTTGGGTGTCCCGCGGGGTAACCGTTCCAAGCGGCTCGGGCGTGTGGTCGGCCGAGCGCTTGTCACGGTAACGGCTGAGCCGATCGGGGTGCTCAGGCATCGGCCGGCGTGCGTGGGGCTCGGGCCCGACGTGCGGGTGCGCCGCCGAGCGGTCGACACAGAAGTGGCATCACGATTTCGCTTCCATCATCGGGTGAATCACCATGAGTGCCAGGCCCATCAGTACGGCTACCGTCTCGTTCGGTCTCGTGTCCGTTCCCGTCAAGCTCTACTCGACCGCCGAGTCCAGCTCACGGATTGCGTTCAACTGGCTGCACAAGGACTGTGGATCCCGTCTCAAACAGCAGTACGTGTGCAAGCAGGACGGGGATCTCGTGGACAAGGCCGCAATGGTCAAGGGTTACGAGTTCGCCAAGGAACAATATGTGGTCTTCACGCCCGAGGAGCTCAAGGCCCTGGAGGAGCAACGCACCGAGTCGATCGACATCACCGAGTTCGTCCCGGCCGAGCAGGTCGACAGGCTCTTCCTCAGCAAAGCGTACTTCCTGGGTCCGGACAAGGGCGGGGAGCGTGCCTACCGACTCCTGAGCCGTGCGATGCGCGATACGGGACTCACGGCGTTGGCGAAGTACGCGGCGCGCGGCAAGCAGTACATGGTGATGGTGCGCCCCCACGGAGAAGGACTCGTACTCGAACAGCTCTACTATGCCGAGGAGTTGAAGTCGTTCGAGGACGTGCCAATCGGCGATGGCGACGTCAAGGACGAGGAGTTGCAGCTCGCTGTCCAGTTGATACGCCAGGCGGCGTCTGCCGCCTTCAGGCCGGATGCATACCAGGACGAGGTACGCAAGCGCATGTTGGAGCAGATCGAACGCAAGATCGCCGGTAAAGAGATCACGACGCAGCCCGCGGAGGAGCCCAAGACGCAGATCATCGACCTGATGGCGGCGCTCAAGGCAAGCCTGGAAGAAGGCGGCAAGGACGCGCCGGCGGAATCAACGGACGCCGATACGCGCCAGGCCGGCTGAGCGCGAGACGATCCACGGGAACCTTCAGGTGCCCCCAGGTGCTGGATAGGGTTGAGCTCGCAGAAGCACGAACGGACGGATCATGACTGACGATCAAGTACACGCGGCACTGTCAACTCCTTCTGCGCGCGGAGCGCGCGTCCGGTCATCGTTGCCCGGCGATTTGTTGGATCAGTCGTGCCGGCGCGTCGGCACGCTCGCGCTGGTGTTCGCCGCTTTTTGGGCGTTTGCCCTCGTCATGGCGAACGTCCTCACGCCGCTCGTGCTGGACGAAATGCCGATCCATGCAAGCGCGTTCCCCATGCCGGGGAACCTGTTGGCGGCCATTGGCATCGCGCTCTCAGTCGTGATGACCGTTACGGCGGGAAAGCTGCACCATCGCCCCCAGCTGCTTCTCGACCTCAGCCTGGTGTTTATGGTGCTGACGGCGTTTCTCATCGGCCTCCTGCAGCAGTGGCATCCGGAACTGAATGCGAGCCATCTCGGGTGGATTCCCGTCGTGCTCTTGATCTACCCCGCGATCGCCCCCAACACGGGCGGAAAGATCCTGCTCGCCAGCCTGCTCGCGGCCTCGATGGACCCACTCGGAGTGGCCGTCGCGGCCGCGCGCGGCGTCGAGTTCCCGCGGGATCCCGTGGTGATCGGCCTGAGCCTGATCCCGAACTACTTCATTGCACTCATCGCGGTCGTGCCGGCGAAGATCATCCACGGGCTTGGCAGACAAGCGCGGAAGGCGCGCGAGTTGGGGAGCTACAAGCTCGGAGAGCCGATCGGTCAAGGAGGAATGGGCACCGTCTTTCGTGCCGAGCACCGCCTGCTGGCCCGTCAGGCCGCCATCAAGCTGATTCGACCCGAGGCACTGGGGGCGCGGGACGTTGATGAGGCCCGTGTTCTGGTCGAGCGATTCAAGCGGGAAGCCCAGGCGGCGGCAACCCTGCGATCGTCCCACACGATCGAGCTCTATGATTTCGGGACAACGCAGCAGGGGTCGTTCTACTACGTCATGGAACTGCTGGACGGGATGGAC
>JBDHJO010000130.1:0-8270 GCA_039586875.1 Gemmatimonadota bacterium
GAAGAGCACTACCAACGTCGCCGCGATGTTCCAACTCTGTCCCTGCAGGGTCATGGGGTGCTACTGCTCCTTGGCGTCGGGCTCGTCGTCTTCCACAAGTTCCGCTTCGCCTTCGTGGATCTCCTCACTGGAGCCTCCGGGCAGTTGGGCCGGCTCACCGCCCTCACCCGGCGGCAGCACGCCCATCTTGCGCTTCAGGTCGAGGAGCTGATTGTCGGCCGTGCCCTTGAACTCGAGCTGCTTGAATTGCTGCCCGAGGAGATCCCCTTCGAGCTCACCGGCCAGCTCGGACGCTGCGAGGGCCTGCCGCTCCATGTCCTCGATCCGCTCTTCCATCCGCTGGAAGCTTTCAAAGGCGCTCTCGTCGGACATCGACGACATCGTCCTCTGGATCCGCCCCTGCGCCTCAGCCCGACGCTGGCGCGCCACCAAGAGGTTCTTCTTGCGCTTGGCATCTTCGATCTTGTCGTTGAGCTCCCTGAGCGAAACCTTGAGCGTCTCCACGTCCGCCTTGTGCCGCACCCACGTCTCGTGCAGCGCCTGCGCGTGCTGCATGTGCTCGTTGTGCCGGATCAGGGCCTGCTTCGCCAGGTCGTCCCGGCCCTCCTGGACCGCCAGCATCGCGCGACGCTCCCAGTCCTCAGCGGCCTTCTGCTCCTTCTCGACCTGTCCCTGCAGCTTCTTCTCGTCGGCGATGGCCGTGGCGACTTCCTGCTTCGTCTTGGCCAACTGGCCGCGCATTTCCAGCAACAGCTGATCGAGCACCTTCTCCGGATTCTCCGCCCGGCCGATCAGTGCGTTGAGCTGCGCCTTCACGACAGTCGTAAACCGCTGCCATATGCCCATGTCCGAGTCACCCCTCTCCGTAACCGCGCGCAGCCGTCCGGGAACGCGCTCAACTCATATCGAAACCGTAATTTACCACTCGGAACGAACCCTGTCCCGCCACTGCTCCCACCGCACCCTGCACCCAAAGTATGGGGCCCACACCCCATCGTGTCACGCCTCGTGGTCCGTGCCCTTGGGCAGCGCACCCTCGGTGCGCTGCTGAGCGATGATCCGCTCCGTGAAATCGAGCTGCTCCCGCACGTCCGCCAACTCGTTGCGCAGGCCCTCGATCTCCTCGAGCAACATCACCTGGGCATCGCGGAGCTCGGCGACCTCTGGTTCGTCGATGCCCTTCGACCCCCGCCGGATGCGCTCGGCGATCGCCCGCCCGATCGGTGAAATCGAGACGAGGAAGACGGCACCGCTGCCGAAGATGAACGTGATCGCGAGGATGTCTTCCATCAGCCCGTTCCTTTCACCGACCGTTCAGTTCCCCGACTCCAGCCGCTCCCGGCGCTCACGTTCCTTCGTCAGCAACCGCTCGGCAAAATCGAGCCGCTCCTCCGCCTCGCCCAGCCGGTAGGCCAGGTCGTCGACCATCACCGACCGTTCTCGGAGTTGGCCGATCTCGGCCTTCATGCCCTCGAGTTCCTTCGCATCGACACCGCCGTGCCGGCGCTCCAAGTACTTGTTCACGGTCCGAAAGACCTGCCAGACCACGAACGTCCCGAACGCAGCCGCCAAGATCGGAACCCCAATCTCGTTGAACAACAACCACGCGGGCGGGCCCGGAATCTGCGGCACGGTGACCACTTCGATCTGCCACCAACCAACCATCAGCGCTCACCCCTTTCAGCCGGCTCGTCGTTCCCGCGGGTGAGCACGCGCTCCGTGAAGTCCATGCGTTCCTCCAAGTCCATCATTCGGGTCGCGACCTGGTCCTCGAGCATCGCCAGCCGGTCATCGAGCTGCGCCATGTGTGTGGCGTCGGTGCCGTCCTCGAGACCGCGTTTGTGATCGAAGTACCGGTTCACCCAGTGCCGGACGGTCCACCCGATCGTCCAAACGACCACGCCGCCGGTGAACATCCCCGCGAGCGGGATGATGACGTCAGGATCCATCGCCTCGCCTCCTCAGGAGCCCTTCGGCGTCTCGCGACCGCTCGTCAGCATGCGCTCCGCGAAGTCCATCCGCTCCTCGAGCTCCTGCATGCGGAACCCAACCTCCTCCAGACGCTCGACCCGCTCCCGCAACTCCCCGATCTCTTCGGCGTTGCCCCCACCCATGGCGGCGAGTTCCCGCTCGTGTTTCTGATCCATGGCCCGCTTGCCCAATCGCAGGCCACCGACGATCGCATACGCCCCCATGCCCATGCCGAGCAGCGGAAGGACCACTGTGTAGAACACTTCATACGGCATACGTCACCTCCGACCCTCTACTCCCCCGACCCTAGTTTCTCCGGTTCCCGGTGCTGCGCGAGCATGCGTTCCGCGAAGTCCAGGCGTTCCTCGAGCTCCGTGACCCGGTAGCGCAGCTCTTCGACCTCACCATCGAGCGCCGCGTCGTGAGGCGGCAGAACCTGCGGTGCCCGACCCGCCAGCCGGTCGGCCAGTGCCTTCCCGATCGGCCCGCGCAGGATGATCACGGCCCCGATCGTGAAGAACAGTGCCACCGGCACGATGAACGGTGAAAACAGCATCTAGTGCCCGCCTTCCAATCGCTCGATGTTCCGATCCTGCGCGACGATCCGCTCCGTGAAGTCCAGGCGCTCCTCGAGTTCTTGGAGACGGTACTGGACGTCCTCGAGCCGGTTCTCGAGCTCCACCGCACGCTGATCGTCAATCGCGTCCCGGTCCCCCGTCATGCGTCTGGCGAGCGCCTGTCCGAACGGGCCCTTCATGATCATGACTGCCGCGACCGAGACGATCCCGGCGATCGGAATGAGTGGCCCGAGATCGATCATGTTTCCGCTCCTGGTGCGAGCCGCTCTTCGTCACTCGACGCCAGGACACGCTCGGTGAAGTCGAGTCGCTCCTGGAGCTCCGACACCTCGCCGGCCAGATGCTCGACGGCTTGTCGCAGACGCTCCAGTTCGGCGTCGGTCATCGTGGGCCGCGGCCTATCCCACCGGCGAAGCAGCCCCCACGCGAACGCCCCGCCAACCCCAAGCACACCGATCGAGCTCATGCCGATGAGAATGGCTACGGCGATCTCGATGGGACCCTGCATATCGGCCTATCCCTCCGGCCCCCCATACGGGTGGATGTTTCAATTAGTGTCATCGGCGCCGCAGTTGTAAAGCGGCTCACGCCTTGAGCACGTCCTTGAGGAATCCGCCGGTGTAGGAGCCTTTCGCCCGCGCAACCGCCTCGGGGGTGCCGGTCGCCACCACCTGCCCGCCGACCTCCCCACCCTCCGGGCCCAGATCGATCACCCAGTCGGCCGTCTTGACCACGTCCAAGTTGTGCTCGATGACCACCACCGTATTGCCCTTATCGACCAACCGGTGCAGCACGTCCAGTAACAGGCGGACGTCCTCGAAGTGAAGCCCGGTAGTGGGCTCGTCCAGGATGTACAGCGTCCGGCCGGTGTCCCGCTTGGACAGCTCGGTGGCGAGCTTCACGCGCTGCGCCTCGCCACCCGACAGGGTCGTCGCACTCTGGCCGAGGTGGATGTAACCGAGTCCCACGTCGTTCAGGAGCTCGAGCCGGGAGCGGATCCGAGGCTGCTGGTCGAAGAACTCGAGCGCGTCGGCCACGGTCATGTCGAGCACGTCGGCGATCGACTTGCTCTTGTACCGGATGTCCAGCGTCTCGCGGTTGTAGCGCCGGCCCTTGCAGACGTCGCACGGCACGTACACGTCGGGCAGGAAGTGCATCTCGATCTTCACCAGGCCGTCACCCTGGCACGACTCGCAGCGCCCGCCTTTCACGTTGAACGAGAACCGCCCGGGCCCGTAGCCCCGGAGCTTCGCCTCCGGAAGCTGCGAGAACAGCTCCCGGATGGGCGTGAACAGCCCCGTGTAGGTGGCTGGGTTCGACCGCGGCGTGCGGCCGATCGGGCTCTGATCGATGTCCAGCACCTTGTCGATCAAGTCCATGCCCTCGATCCGGTCGTGTGCGCCCGGCAGCGCCTTGGACCGGTAGAGCACCCGCGCCAGCTGATGGTAGAGGATATCGGTGACGAGCGTCGATTTGCCGGACCCCGACACGCCGGTGACCGCCACAAACCGCCCGAGCGGGAACTCGACAGTGAGATCCTGCAGATTGTGCTGGCGCGCGCCGATGACTTTCAGCACGCGAGCGGGATCACCGTCACGCCTCGTGGAGGGCACCGGGATCCGGAGCTCCCTGCGCAGGTAGCGTCCGGTAAGGGACGTCGTGTGCTCGAGGACGTCGTCCACGTCGCCCTCGACGACGACTTCTCCCCCCTCCCGTCCGGCGCGCGGGCCGAGGTCGATGACATGGTCGGCCGAGCGGATCGTTTCCTCGTCGTGTTCCACCACCAGCACGGTGTTGCCGAGGTCGCGCAGGCCGAACAGCGTGCCCAGGAGGCGCTGGTTGTCGCGCGGGTGGAGCCCGATGGACGGCTCGTCCAGCACGTAGAGCACGCCCACCAGCCGACTGCCGATCTGTGTGGCCAGGCGGATACGCTGCGTTTCGCCGCCGGAGAGCGACGAGGCCGCGCGGCCGAGGGTCAGGTAGTCGAGCCCGACGTCGCTCAGGAAGGCGAGCCGGTCGATCACCTCTTTGAGGATCGGCCCGGCGATCTCCGGATCGACGCCGCCGGGCGTCGAGCTCCCGATCGGCAACTCGCGGAAGAAGGCCAGCGCCCGGCTGACCGAGAGGTCGACCACCTCACCGATGTTCTTCCCGCCGACCAACACCCCGAGCGATTCCGGCGTGAGTCGGTGCCCCTCGCACTCCTTGCACGGGACATCCACCATGAACTCGGCCAGCTGTTGCCGGACGCTGTCGGACGACGACTCGTGGTAGCGGCGGGTCACGTTCATCAAGATCCCGTCCCACTCCACCTCGTAGCTGCGTCCGCCCTTCTTCGTCGAGGAGAACGTGAAGGTCTGCTCGGGGATGCCGTAGAGCAGCGCCTGTTGCACCTTGTTCGGGAAGGCGCCCCACGGTTGATCCAACTCGAACCCGAGCTCCTTGGCGAGCGTCGGCAGGACGACGCTCCGGAGGTACCCCTTGGGCTCGCCCCAGGGGATCACGACGCCTTCGAGAATCGTGAGACTGGGATCGGCGAGCACGAGCTGCTCGCTCACCACCCGAGTCTCGCCGAGACCGCCGCATGCCTTGCAGGCGCCGTACGGGGAGTTGAACGAGAACTGCCGTGGCTCGAGCTCGGCCAGCGAGTACCCGCACGTTGGGCACGCGAACCGCTCGGAGAAGACCGTCGCCTGGACCTTCTTCCCGTGCCGCGTGACCTCGACGACGCCGTCGGCCGCGCGCAGCGCGGTCTCGATGGAGTCGTGGAGCCGGCCGCGATCCGACTTGCGCACCGTGAGCCGATCCACGACGAGGGCGATGTCGTGGTTCGTGCGCCGGTTCAGCTTGGGTGGATCGGCGAGGTCGTACACCTCACCGTCCACGCGCACCCGCACGAACCCCTGTCGCCTGGCACTCTCGAACAGATCCTTGAACTCGCCCTTGCGGCCGCGCACGAGGGGTGCGGCCACCTCGATCTTCGTGCCGGCCCGCCAGGCGAGGACGAGGTCGGTGATCTGGCTGGCACTCTGGCGGGAGATGGGGGCCCCGTCGTTTGGGCAGTGGGGCGTGCCGACGCGCGCCCAGAGCAGGCGGAGGTAGTCGTAGATCTCCGTCACCGTGCCGACGGTGGACCGGGGATTGTGGCCGGGTGCCTTCTGCTCGATGGAGATTGCCGGCGACAGCCCTTCGATGGAGTCGACATCGGGCTTCTCCATGAGTCCCAGGAACTGCCGGGCGTAGGCGGAGAGCGACTCGACGTAGCGGCGCTGGCCTTCGGCGTAGATCGTGTCGAAGGCGAGCGACGACTTCCCCGACCCCGAGAGCCCCGTGATCACCGTGAGGCGGTTGCGGGGGATCTCGACATCGACGCCCTGCAGGTTGTGAACCCGGGCACCGCGGACAACGAGGTTCTGGTTCGGCATAGCCATGGAACGTAGATGGCGCCGGGTTCCGAGGTCAATCCGCCGGGTCCGGCGGAAACCATCTTGCGGGCCCCTCCTGCCAGGGATAGTTTCTCCCCCCCTTTCGTTCTCGGAGCGTGCCGTGGCACAGGGTGGTGGCCCCTCGACGATCCTGGTGCTGACGACGCTTCCCGACGCGGAGCGAGCCCGCGCGCTCGTGCACGAGCTGGTCGAGCGACGCCTGGTGGCCTGCGGCACGGTGATCGACGGTGTGACGTCGATCTACCGGTGGGAGGGAGAGACGGAGGAGGCCCGCGAGTCGCAGGTCATCCTCAAGACCCGAAGGGAGTGTTGGACCGCTTTGGCGCAGGCCGTGACGGAGCTGCATCCGTACGACGTGCCGGAGTTGTTGGCGCTCCCTATCGAACGCGGACTTCCGGCCTATCTTGAGTGGGTAGGAGCGGCAACGACAGAGAATGGAGTAGCGGGATGAGCCGAACGAAGCGGCGCCGCGGGTCGCGCACGAACGTGACCGAGCCGGTGGAGCAGGCCACGGACGACGGGACGGCGGCGCAGGCGCAGTCGGCAACCCCCGACATTCCGGCAACGGCGGCGGCGAGCGCGCCGGAGCCGGCTGCCGTTCGGGTCGAGACGACACCTGCGCCCGAGACCGCTGCTGAGGCACCGGCTGCGGAGGTGCAGGCAGCCGAACCGCCACCGCTGCCACCCGACTCGTCCGAGGAATTGCTCCAGCGCGCCGCGCGTCAGGCTACCCTGAACCGCGAGCACGCCCGCGCCATCGGGATCTACCGCGAGCTGCTGCAACGCTTCCCGCACAACATCAAGGCCCGGAACAACCTCGCGCTCGTCTACGAACGCACGGGCGACCACGCGCGCGCCCTCGATCAGTACGGTTCCTGTCTCGACCGGGACCCCGGCAACGTGCTCGTGCTGGTGAATCGCGGGGCACTGCTCGGGTCCATGCAGCGGTTCGCGGAAGCGGAGGCCGACCTGCAGGCCGCGCTCGGAATCGACAGCGGCAGCGTCGACGCGCACTGCAACCTCGGGATGGTGCTGTCGCGGAAGGGCCAGTGGGCGCAGGCCGTCCCGTATCTCCGCCGCGCAATCGAGTTGGACGCGAGCCGCGGCGAGGCGCACTTCTACCTCGGGGAAGCGCTCAATCACGTGGACGACCTCGATGGCGCCCTCTCGGCCTATCAGCGAGCCGTCGAGCTCCGCCCCAATGACGCCCGGGCCCTGTACGGCCTGGGAATCGTGCTGGACCGGATGAACCGGCCCATGGAAGCCACGCAGATGTATCGACGCTCGCGGGAGCTCAGCCTGACGTGATCCGCGTGGTCGTGGACGACCTCGCGTTCGTGGAGGCGGACGCGCTGGTCCGGCCCGCGACGGCCAAGCTGGAACCGGTCTCGTCCGCGCTCCGCCGGATCGAGCAACTCGCCGGCCCTTCCTTCCACAAACAACTCGCCCAGGTCGACATCCAGCTGGCGGTCGGTGCTGCCGTCGTGACCAGCGCGGGCGAACTCGGCGCCGAGTTCGTGATCCACGCCGTGATCATGACCGACATCGATCCCGTGACCCCGGCCGGCATCCGCCGGACGATCACCAGCGTGGTGCAGCGTGCCGCCGACTGGCAGCTCGCGCGGGTCGCCACGCCCATCCTCGGCGCGGGGCCCGGCCAGCTCACCCCCGACGACGCCATGCGCATCCTCGTGGACACCTTCGCCACCGAGATGGAGACCGCCACTTACCCGACGGAACTGTGTATAGTGGTGGAATCCGAAGAGGAGCGGGAGCTGGTGGAGGCGTTCATCCGAGGTCGTGTGCGGTCATGAACCGCAAAGTCATCGCCGTGCTGGTCCTCGCGGGCTGGCTCGGCATCATGGGGTGGATGGTGCGTCGGGAGTATTTCCGACCGCGGGCGGAGCTGCTGGCCGAGGCGGCCCTGAACGTGGCACCCGGCGCCACCTATTACTCACTCGAGCTGAGCGGCCAGCAGATCGGGTTCGCGTCCAGCTCGGTCGACACGCTGCAGGACACGGTCCGCGTGCAGGACCAGATGCTGCTCCGCATTCCGGCAATGGGCACCATCCAGCGCGTGCGCGCGACGACGAACATCTACCTCACGCGCACGCTGCAACTTCGCAGCTTCGACGCGAGCCTCCGCGGCGACGACGTCCGCTTCGACGTGAGGGGGGCCGTCGAGGGCGATGTGCTCGCCGTGGAGATCGAGAGTCCGGACTCGAAGCAGTAATACGAGTCCCCCCTCGATGAGCCGATCATGCTGCCGGCCCTC
>JBDHJO010000333.1:0-2300 GCA_039586875.1 Gemmatimonadota bacterium
TGGCGGCGAGCAGCGTCCCCGACGGGAGGACGATACGCCGGCGCCATGCTCCGCGTATGCCGCATCGAAGCTTGCGGCCGAAGATGCCGCGTTGGAGGTACACCGCCGGACGGGGCTCAGGACCGTCGTTGCACGGACCTTTCCACATACGGGGAAAGGCCAGGACGATCGATTCGTCATTCCGGCATTCTCCAGGCGCCTGCTCGAAGCCAAGCGTGAAGGGCGGAGAGAAATCCCGGTCGGCAACCTCTCCCCGATCCGGGAGTACATGCATGTTGGCGATGTCGCCGGCGCCTACCTTGAGTTGATACGGTACGGGGTGCCCGGTGAGGTCTACAACGTGGCTGGCGGAGAAGCCGTCTCACTCGAGGACGCCTTCCGGAAGCTCGCCCGCATCGTTGGTCATGATGCCGAGCCCGTCCCCGATCCCGATCTGATGAGGCCGGCAGACATCGAGCACCTGGTCGGCGATGCCTCTAAGCTGAGGGAACTGACGGGGTGGGAACCGACTCGCACGCTGGATCCGGGCCGATCGTGATTGGCCAGGCGGCCGAGTTCGACTACTCGGGTACCCAAGCGGTGAAGGCGCTGAAGGAAGAGGGGTACCGGGTCGTGCTGGTGAACTCGAATCCGGCCACGATCATGACGGATCCAGAGCTGGCGGATCGTACGTATATCGAACCGGTGACGCCCGAGTGGGTGGCACGCGTCATCGAACGGGAGCGTCCCGATGCGCTCCTGCCGACCCTGGGTGGTCAGACGGCGCTGAACGTCGCGATGGCGCTTGCGCAGGATGGGACGCTCGAACGCTTTGGGGTGGAGCTCATCGGCGCCGATGAGCGCGCGATCCGTATCGCGGAGGACCGCAAGGAGTTCGGTGCGGCGATGGAGCGTATCGGCCTGGCGGTGGCCGAGGGTGCCGTGGTCGCCGCGCTCGACGAAGCCCAGGCCTTGATTGGCGACATCGGGTACCCTGCGATCATCCGTCCGTCCTTCACACTCGGCGGCACCGGTGGCGGTGTGGCATACAACGCCGAAGAGTTCGAGGAACAGGTCCGGCGGGGGTTGGCGTTGTCGCCAGTTGGCACGGTTCTGGTTGAGCGGTCCGTGATCGGTTGGAAGGAATTCGAGCTCGAGGTCATGCGTGACCGGCGCGACAACGTGGTCATCGTATGCTCGATCGAGAACATGGATCCGATGGGTGTGCATACCGGGGATTCCATCACGGTCGCGCCGGCCATGACGCTGACCGACCGTGAGTACCAGGTCATGCGCGACGCTGCCATCGCGATCATCCGGGAAGTCGGGGTCGATGCCGGCGGGTGCAACATCCAGTTCGCGCTCAGTCCCGAGACCGGGGAGATGCTCACGATCGAGATGAATCCCCGGGTGTCCCGCTCATCGGCACTGGCGTCGAAGGCGACGGGCTTTCCAATTGCCCGAATCGGGACCAAGCTCGCCGTGGGGTACACCCTGGACGAGCTCCCCAACGACATCACCAAGACGACCCCCGCGTCGTTCGAGCCGGTGCTCGACTACGTCGTCACGAAGTTCCCGAGGTTTGCCTTTGAGAAGTTCCCGGCCGCCGATCGGCAACTCACGACACAGATGAAGTCCGTGGGTGAATCGATGGCCATCGGCCGCACGTTCAAAGAGGCGTTTCAGAAGGGCCTTCGATCGCTCGAGATCGACCGGGCGGGGTGGGTGGTTGGCGCGACACTGGGCGACGATGGTCTGGAGTCGGATGGGGAGGAAGTGCTGCGTGCGGCACTCCGCAAGCCGACACCGGATCGGGTCTTCCAGATCAAGCGGGCACTCAGTGCCGGCATGGCGCCCGCGACGGTCGCGGAGCTCACGGGGATAGACCCGTGGTTCGTCTCACAGCTCGAGGACCTGATCCGCGCCGAGGGCGAGTTTCGCGCGAACGACGATCCGGATGCCGACGCCGTGCGCTGGATGAAACGCCTCGGCTTTTCGGATCAACAGTTGGGGGCCCTCCGCGGGTTGACCGAAGAGGACTTCCGGGCGCTACGGTGGCGCCTGGGTGTACGCCCGAGCTTCAAAGTGGTTGACACCTGTGCGGGGGAGTTCCCGTCGGCGACACCGTACTACTACTCGTGTTACGAGGAAGAGAACGAGTCGGAGCCGATCGGCGAATCGGGCATCGTGATTCTGGGTAGCGGACCGAATCGCATCGGGCAGGGGGTGGAATTCGACTACTGCTGCGTGCGGGCCGGCTTGGCGTTTCGAGAGCTGGGGTACCGCACGATCATGATCAATTCGAACCCGGAAACGGTCTC
>JBDHJO010000131.1:0-8116 GCA_039586875.1 Gemmatimonadota bacterium
TGTCCGCGATCGATTGAAGTGTTGCGGCAAGGTCGGGCTGAACCAGCAGGGTCCCGACCTTCGGGGCGTTACCGTTCGTGTCCAGGAACTGCTGGTGGGATCCCGCGAACTGACGGAGCCGATCGGCCGCCGACGCGAGCGAGGCGCTGCGGGCCTGGTCGAGCACGAATCCGTCGCGCGCGAGGTCGATGGCGGGCGTCACGACGTGCCGCAACGGGAGGCGTCCGAACCGGCGCTGCGCCTCGACGAGGCCTGCAACGCTGCCTGGGACCCCGGCCGCCAGATGCCCGGTGACGCCCTGGTCCGTAAGCTCGCCGACGGAGTCGCGGTACATGTCGCGGGTTGCCCTGCCGGGGGCGGTCTCTCGGTAATCGAGGGCGTGGGCCGTGCCGTCGGCAAATCGGATCACCATGAATCCGCCGCCGCCGAGGTTGCCGGCCGATGGATGTACGACAGCAAGGGCGAAGCCGACCGCGACGGCGGCATCCACCGCATTGCCACCCTGACGGAGGACCCTCGCACCGATCTCGCTCGCACGCGGGTGGATCGATGTGACCATTGCGTGGGGTGCCACGACCGGTGCGATGGGGTGGGGCAGGGACCACGTACGGTCCCCGTTGCCGCCCGAGGATCCCCCGCACGCGCTCGCAAGGGCCGTCAGGAGGCTCAGCAGGGCGCAGGGGGCGGCGGCCCGGTACGGGGCAATGGAGGGCATTCTCGTTGACCAACGTTGTCGAAGGGTGGAAGTTACCGTCCGAAATCTACTCTGAGTTGGAGAGTCGGCGATGCCTGATCCCGAGTTCATCGATCCGCGTCTTACCGAACGCCGCAATCCAAGGACTATCGGGATCGACGTGGCCTCCTCGACGGAGATCGTGGAGCTCCTGAATGCCGAGGACCGGACGGTACCGGCGGCCGTGCTCGGTGCGCGGGACGCCATCGCGGCCGTGATCGACCACGTGGTCGATGCGTTCGCGGCCGGAGGACGTCTCGTCTACGTGGGGGCCGGTACCAGCGGGAGGCTGGGGGTGCTCGACGCCGCCGAATGTCCGCCGACGTTCGGCTCCGATCCTGGCCAGGTCGTCGGGATCATCGCCGGGGGTGTGCCGGCCCTGACCCGGAGCCAGGAGGGCGCGGAAGACGATCGAGAGGCGGGCACCCGTGCCATCGACGATGCGGATATCGGGAAGCGAGACGTCGTGGTGGGTATCGCCGCGAGCGGCACGACCCCGTACGTGTCGGCAGCGCTGGAACGAGCCCACGAGCGAGGCGCGACCACCGCGTACCTCACGTGCAGTACCCCACCCGACGTGCTCGAGCAGATCTGCGACGTTGGTGTGGTCGTTCCGGTAGGTCCCGAAGTCCTGACCGGCTCGACCCGCTTGAAGGCCGGGACGGCAACCAAGCTCGTGCTGAATACGATTACCACAGGAGCGATGGTCCGCTCGGGCAAGGCCTACGGCAACCTCATGGTGGACTTGATGGCCATGAGTGCCAAGCTTCACGATCGCGGGGAGCGCATCGTGATGGAAACCTGCGGTGTCGGCCGTGCCGAAGCTCGCGCGGCCATCGATGAAGCCGGTGGATCGGTGAAGGTGGCGATCGTCATGGTGCGCCGACGGATGGGTGCGAACGAGGCCAGGGACCTGTTGGCGGAGGCGGGCGGGATCGTGCGCCGCGTGATTGGCGATCCACCGCCGGTGCAAGCGTGAGCATGCTCGGTATCGGTCTGATGTCGGGCACGTCGCTGGACGGCGTCGACGCGGCGGTGGTCGAGGTGGTGGGGGAGCACGAGGTTCGCCTGGTCGCGTTTCTCACCCGCCCCTACGCCGCACCGGAGCATGCAGAGATTCTGGAGGCGCTCGCCGACGGCGGACCGCGATCGTTGGCCATGCTGCATCGACACCTGGGCCAGTGGCTGGCCGAGGCAGCGATTGCGGCAGCCGAGCGCGGCGGTGTCGCCCTGGCCGACGTGGACTTCGTCGCCTCGCATGGTCAGACGGTGTGGCACGAGCCGGGTCAGGCCTCGCTCCAGCTGGGGTGTGCGGCCACGCTCGCCGAAGCGTTGGCGGTACCGGTCGTGAGCGATTTCCGCGCGCGCGATATCGCAGCCGGGGGGCAGGGCGCACCGCTGGTTCCCCTGGCAGATGCGATGCTGTTCGGTGCTCCGGAGGGTCCGCGGACGCTCCTCAACATCGGCGGAATCGCGAACGTCACCTGGGTGCCGACGGCCGGTGCGGTCGAAGGCGTCGTCGCGTTCGATACGGGCCCCGGCGTCGCCGTGATCGACGCGGTGACGAGCATGCTGTACGAGGATCTCCGGTTCGACGTGGACGGCGCACACGCCGCCGCCGGGGAGCCGGAACACGCGGTCGTGCAGCGTCTGCTTGCAGCCGACTTCTTCGAGGCCTCCCCGCCGAAATCAACCGGGCGGGAAGTGTTCGGACCGGCCTACGCGGCCGCGGTGATCGAGGCCGTACGTGCCGCGCGACCGGGCGCGTCACCGGACGACTGCATTGCGACCGCTGCGGCGCTCACCGTACGCTCGATCACCGACCAGTGCCGGCGGTGGCTCCCGGCGTTGTCCCGCGGGGATCTCGTGATCTCGGGAGGGGGCGCACGGAACCCCGTTCTCGTGGAGGGACTACGCGCGTCGCTCGCTCCGCTCAGTGTGCGATCGTTCGACGACGTGTTCTTCGATGGGGATGCCAAGGAAGCCGTTGCCTTCGCGTACTTGGGGTGGCGGACCTTGGAGGGCATGCCGGGAAACGTGCCCGCTGCCACGGGGGCGCGGGGCCCACGTGTGCTGGGAGCTGTGACCTATCCGTGATCAGGGGGTCTGGCTGAGCAGTGCGCGGCCGTATGCGGCCGGCACACCGTACAACACGCGGCCCTGCGTTCCGGCCTCGCCTCCGAACAGGATCGCGACGACCTCGCCGTCCCGGTTGAAGATCGGCGAACCACTCGCCCCTTCTGCACCGTACCCGTCGAGCTGCACCACATCGGACAGGGACTTGCTCACGGTCCCGGCGAAGAGGCTGGTGCGAGCATACTGGCCGGTCATGGGTAGCTGCGTTCCCTTGGGGAAGCCGATCAGTGCCACCGGGTCGCCCTGGCGGACAGCCACGGTTTCTTCGGCGAGCCCGCTCACGGTGGGGATGCCGCCCGTGATGTCGACCTTGATGAGCGCGAGGTCGACGTCCTCGGCCACAGCGATCAACCGGCCGCGGAATGTCTGCTCGGAATCGGCAAACCGGACGGCAATGCGCGTTGGACGCGCCGTGCCCCGCTCGCCGGCGACCACGTGGCGATTGGTGAGCATGTAGCCCCGACGGTCCACGCCGAACGCGGTGCCCGTCGCCACGCTGTTGGTGCCGAACTCCACCCAGACGATGGCCACCGCTCCCTGGTTCGCGGCGCTGATACCCGCGAAGTCGACGCTCGCCGCTACCTGCTGCATCGCGAGCGTGCGGGTCGCCGTCGCGAGGCGGCGCTCGAGCGCCTGGACCTCGTCATTACGCCCCTGGCGATGCGCGGCATTGAGATCGTTCTGGAGGTTCTGGACTTCCCCCCGCGATTCCCGGAGCTGCCCCGCCAGTCCCTCGACCTGTCCCTGCAGTGCGCCCACGGCGTTGTCGGCCGCCCGGAGGATGCTGTCGGTGCGGGCCTGGAGTGCGGCGACTTCGGCTGCTCGGCGCTTGCCCTGTTCCCAGCTGAGATAGGACAGGCCACTGACGACGACGACGAACACGACCAGCAACGAGATGATGATGGTGCGCAGGTACCGGGTCTGCTTGCCCACTTCGACCCGGATCCGCTGCGTCGTGCTCTGTTTCGGCCGGCTCTCTCGTGCCGTTTCGCGCACGCGCTTCCCGGAACTCGCCGCCACGGTGGCCGGGGGGGGGGTGGCGTGAGCCTCCTCGACCACGCCGTCCGGCGTGGTGTCGGACACGAGCCGTAACTCGATCACCGGTCCGTTCTCGCCGAGTTTGATCTGATCGGTATCGCCGAGGGCCGTGTCGTCCTGAATCCGGTGGCCGTTGACGAAGGTGCCGTTGCGGCTGCCGGCGTCACGGACGTGCCACCGCTTGCCCTTGAGCAGGATGACCGCGTGTTTGGTGGACACGTCCAGGTCTTGCTCGGGATCGAGCCGGAACTCGCACGACGCGTGGCGGCCAAGCGTGATGCTGGGCTTGGAGAAGACTTCGGTATGACCGGCCCGAGCGCCCGAAACGACGCGCAGTTTGGGTTTCACGGCCTCGCGCTAGATGCCGCTGACCACGAACAACAGCGCGGCGGCGGTGATGGACGCGGCCAGGAGCCCTGCCAGGGCCATCCGCGCCTTGCTCTGCGGTTCAGGGGGTGGGCTACCCTTGTAGACCGGGACGGGCTCGGTATCTGCCTCGGTGTCGAGCAGTGGAAATACCTGGTGCCCGACCTCGTCTTGGTCGACCGGCTTGTCGAGGGACGACCCGTCGAACCGGGCCACGACCACCGTGATGTTGTCGGGCCCCCCACGCTCATTCGCCAGATCGATCAACGCCGCACAAAGTGCGACGAGGTCCTCGGGGTGTTCCACGACGGTCTGTGCAATCTCCTCGCGAGACATCTGACCCGAGAGCCCGTCGGAGCACAGCACGATGGTATCGCCCTGACGGATCTGCTGGTTGGTCAAGTCCACGCGGACCTTTGCATCGGGGCCGAGTGCCTGGAGGATGATGTTCCGCCGCTCACTCTTCTCGGCTTCTTCCTCGGTGAGCTCGCCGGCGTCGACGAGCCGTTGCATCAGCGACTGATCCTTGGTCAGCTGAATACCTTCGCCGTCTCGGACGAGGTACGCCCGCGAATCCCCGACCTGCGTGAGGTAGAGGTGGTCCTCGAGGATGCCCACGGCCGTGGTCGTCGTGCCCATGCCGCGAAGCTCGGGATGGGCCTTGGCGTGCTCGTGGATCCGGGCGTTCGCCGTCTCGACGGCCTCTTTGAGTCGGAACGCGAACTGCTGGGGAGTGGCATCCTCGTCCTCGAGCCACGGGCCCGACATGTGCTCGAAGATCACCTTCGTCGCCATGTCGCTTGCGACCTCGCCGGCCGCCGCGCCGCCCATGCCGTCGGCCACGACGAGCAGTGAGCCCTTCGGGCCGACCTCGTGCTCCCGCACTTCGGGTAGGAGCGAGGCCTTCTTCCGCGTCAGATCAGCGACGAGGAAGCAGTCTTCGTTGTGCTCACGTGTCCGTCCGACGTCAGTCTTGCCGAACACGTGCACGTGGATGCCTGAGCCTTTACCGCCGCCGAAGAGTTTCACTGGCTTCTACACGCTGGACCGTTGAGTGCGAGCTGAATATCGGAATTGCCTGCATCCACAGCCAATCCGTCCCGGTACCACTGGCAGCCGGCTTCGAACGCGTCGTTGGCATCACTCAGCAACATATGCCAATTGCCAATCAACAATGCTGCACGACCGCGCACCGAGTCCGGTAGGCTAGCGTCATCGTAGACGCGTTCGATCTGCCGCCTGTCCGCTGCCGATGCCGTCTCGCTGTCCAACACCGCGTTGAAACCGTCGAGCTCGCTGGCAATCGTCGCCAGGGACGGCCCGCGCGGCTCGTCGGTGCCGGATACCGTCTCCGTGGTGGCCGGCGGATCCTGCACCGTCACCGGCGGCTGCTCGGCCGGCGTGCGAGACTCGGACTGCGCCTGACTCGGCGACTCCTGCGGCGACGTACCCGGCTGCTCGATCGGTTGCTGCACGGTCGCCGGCGGAGGTTCCGATGCCGAATCGTCACCCTGCACGGCGGGGGGCTCCCCGCCTCCCAGTAACATTGCGGCTACCCCCCCACCTCCCGCAATGACTACCACCGCGCCGACGATGGCTGCCAACGGTGCCTTCTTCGCGGGTTTGGACGGGCTCGCCTGGGGCGCCGGCGTCGCCGGCGTGTCCTCGGGCTGCCGCATCGCGGCCTTCGAGACGCGCGTCTCCGGCAACAGCTCGGTGGCGCCCGCGTCAAGGACCTGCGTCCTGGCTTCGGTCATCGAAGGCCGCGGCACGTCGGCCTTCATGGTGCGGACGGCCGCCACTGCGTCGGCGGCGAAGTCTGCGGCATTCGCGTACCGGGCCGACGGCATCCGCGCCAAGGCCTTGTTCATGGCTTCCTGCAGCGCGCCGGGGAAGGTCTGACCTGGTGCAGCCTGGGCGAGCGGCATCGGATCGTCGGTGAGCCGCTTGATCATCGTCTCCTGGGCCGTGTCCGCATGGAACGGCAGGGTGCCGGTGAGCATGCGATAGAAGACGAGTCCAAGTGAGTACAGGTCGCTGCGCCCGTCGAGGACGTCCCCGGAGAGTTGTTCGGGACTCATGTACTCCGGTGTGCCCACGACCAGGCCGGTCTTGGTGACCTTCTGGCCCTCCTCACCCGTCATGGCCTTGGCGATTCCGAAGTCCACGACTTTGACGACATCGCTGTCACCGCGCCCACGGGCGAGCATGATGTTGTCGGGCTTCAGGTCGCGGTGGACGATGCCGAGGTCGTGCGCAACGTGGAGCGCGTCGGCGGTCTGTTTGAGGATGTCGGCCGCGCGCGAGGGCGGCAGTGCCCCCTCGCGGTGCAGCGTGTCGTTGAGACTCTCGCCCTCGATGAACTCCATCGCGAGGTAGATGACACCATCGTCCGTCTCGCCGAAGTCGTAAATCGCACAGACGTTCGGGTGATTGATCCGCGCGGCGTTTGCCGCTTCGCGGTTGAAACGCGCAATTGCTTCGGGGGCATTCGCCATCGATTGAGTCATGACCTTGATGGCACTCTTGCGACCCATCTTGACGTGCTCACCGAGATAGACGGCACCCATCCCGCCTTCGCCGAGCTTCTTCTCGATGTGATAGCGGTCGGCGATCACTGTGCCAACCAAGTCGCCTCCCCCCCCCGCGGAACGCAGCGTGGTGCCGTCCGTCGGACAGAACCGTGTGTCGTCAGACCACTCGGCGCCGCAGGTCGTGCACGTCTTCATGCTGCGTCCACCTTCAGCATCTTGTCTCCGACCAGGATGCGTGAACCCTGGGTGAGCGTGATCGTACCGCGGGCTGCGACGGCGACGCCGTTGCGGCTCCCGAGATCCACGGCCACGAAGTCGGCGTCCTCCGACCGGATCTCCGCATGGGATCCGCTCATCGACGGATCGTATCGGAACGCCACGTCCCCGTCTTCGCGCCCGATACTCAGGTTGCGACCCGGCGACAGGTGGAACACGTCGCGGGGTGATCCATCCGCGCGGAGTTGTGTAAGGCACGCGATGTCCGCGCTGGGAACGAGGCTGCCCATACGCCGCGTCGCGTCGCGCTCCGGGGGATTGGGTCCGGGGTACCCCAGACGACGGAACTCGAAGATCTGCGAGCCGATCAACAGCCGGTCACTGTCGATGAGCAGGTGAGGTTCGTTGATGAACACCCACGTGCCGTTGCGGCTCCCGAGGTCGCGCAGGAGGATCTGGTCATCCTGCACCGAGAGCTTGACGTGCAGCGGCGACATGAACACGTCATCGGTGAATTCGAGCCCTGCCCCTTCCCGACCAATGGTCGTCTCGCCCTTCTTGAGCGGAAACCGGGTCACTTCGTCACCGGCCTCGTCGATGAGCACCAGGCAGAGGGCCGACGGCGGAGCCGACGTGGACGGCGTCGCCGAGTCGGGGGGCGCCTCCATGTCGTACCCGCACGCGGGACAGTACCGGGTGTCGGCGAGCACGCCGCTGCCGCAGCGCGGGCATGGCGGACCGCCATCCAGGGCCGTGCGAACGCGTTTCCCACAGGACGGACAGAACGGCAGGCCGGTCACCACCCCCGCGCCACACGAGGGGCAGCTGGTGATGTTGGCTGAGGGTCGCGGTCCGGTCGAGGACGAACCCGTTGCGTCCATTACATCCTCTGCGGTGGGTGCCTGCCGGGCGCACCGTGGAGTCCGTTGAGGCGCTGGCCGACCGACTGGACGTGTCTGTTCCGAATCGCGGCAAGCCCCTACGTTTCAACCGATTAGGGCAAGAATCCTCGTGGAAGGGCAATCTACACCTCGGGAAAAACCGGGTCAACCAGCGGAGATTGTCCTAGGGTATTGTCACGGCTGAGGTTCCG
>JBDHJO010000132.1:0-8042 GCA_039586875.1 Gemmatimonadota bacterium
GAACTCGATCCACCAAACCCGTTCCGCGTAAGAGCCGTGAATTCATCCGTCGACACCCTACGACGCACGTTCGGTGGGGACGTGGGACGTGCGCTGGTGTCATGCGGTCAGACGATCGTGTACGTCGAGAGGATGCGAGCACGCGAGATCCTCGAGTGGCTGCGTGACACACCGGACGAAGACTACGACTTCCTCGTCGACATCACTGCCGTCGAATACCGTGATGGTGAGCTTCCGCTCGAGGTGGTCTACCAACTCCGCTCGCTGCAACGCGGTGCCGAATTGCGGGTCAAGATTGCCCTCGACAAACGGGACGCTCTGGAAGTCGACTCGGTGGTCGGACTCTGGGCTGCAGCCGACTGGCTGGAGCGCGAGGTCTACGACATGTTCGGCATCACGTTCCTCGAGCACCCCGATCTCAGGCGTCTGCTGATGTGGGAGACGTACGCGGAGGGATACCCCCTCCGGAAGGACTTCCCATTGCGCGGCCGGTTCTCCCGATCCGAGCAGGTGCGGCAGGCGCTCGCGATCAACCCCGAAGCCAACTACTCCCTCGAAGAGTTGTCGATTGCGCAGGCACAATACGATCTGCCTGCCGACATGCGCGAGCGCTTGGAGCGTGGTGAGCGCGGCCGCATTCCCGAGCCGCGGGAGGAAGGCGATGGCTGAGTCGCGCACGGTGGAGCTCGAGCTTTCCACACCCGGCGTCGACGCAACCGGGCGCCCGATCAACGTACCGCTCGGCATCGACGCTCCCGACTTTCGGGCCGAACACATGCTGCTCAACGTTGGGCCGCAGCATCCGGCGACCCACGGCGTGCTGCGGCTCGTCGTCGAGCTGGACGGCGAGGTCGTGAAACGCGTGGTCCCGCACATCGGGTACCTGCACTCCGGATTCGAGAAGCTCGGCGAGTATCGGTTTTACAACCAGATCATCCCGCTCACGGACCGGACCGACTACCTCGCTCCGATGGCGAACAATGTCGGCCTCGCCATGGCGGCCGAGCAGCTCATGGGGATCGAGATCACCGAACGGTGCAAGGTGCTCCGGGTGATCGCGTGTGAGATGAGTCGGATCATCTCCCACCTCGTGTGGTTCGGGACGACCGCGATCGACATTGGGGCCTTCACGCCGTTTCTGTGGACCTTCCAGGAACGCGAGAAGATCTACAACCTGCAGGAGGCGTGGACTGGCGCGCGCCTTACCACCAGCCTCACGCGCGTCGGGGGAATGATGGCCGACATCCCCGACGGATTTGAGGACGACCTCCGCGCCTTCTGTGCGTACTTCCCGTCGGTGCTCGATGAGGTCGACCGGCTTCTGACGCGCAATGCGATCTGGATTTCACGGACCCAGGGCGTCGGCGTCATTTCGGGTGAGGATGCGGTCAATTACGGTCTCTCCGGCCCGATGCTCCGGGCAAGCGGCGTGGCGTACGACCTGCGCAAGGATCGGCCGTACCTCGATTACGAGACGTACGATTTCGACCTACCGATCGGCGAACACGGGGACGTCTACGATCGGTACCTGGTGCGGATCGAGGAAATGCGGCAATCCACGCGCATCCTGGAACAGGCACTGGATCGCCTGCCGGACGGCCCCCTGAACGTGTCCGATCCGCAGGTCTCGCTGCCCCCGAAGAGCGCCGCCATGAACGACATGGAGTCCATGATCTTCCATTTCAAGCAGGTGATGGAAGGGGTCCGAGCGCCGGTCGGCGAAGTGTACGCTGCGATCGAGAATGGCAAGGGGGAGTTGGGCTATTACTTCGTGTCCGATGGAACGGCGAAGCCGGTGCGGTGGCGCATCCGTCCGCCGTCGCTGCTGAACATCGCCGCGTTGCCGAAGATGGCGGAGGGGCATCTGTTCGCCGACATGATCGCGATCAACGCAAGTGTGGACATCGTGATGGGAGAGATCGACCGCTAACCGCGGCGAGCCGAGGAGTGATGTAGGGGAATGCACGACACGACCGCACACGGGCCCGTCTTCACGGGCGAGCGCCGCACGCGCCTGGACGAGATTCTCGCACGCTATCCAACCAAGCAAGCCGGTCTGCTGCCGGCCTTGTGGATGGCCCAGGAGGCGTACGGGTGGATCTCTGACGCAGCCATGGCCGAAGTCGCCGAGGTCCTCGAACTGACCCCCGCGTACGTCAAGGGGGTGGTCACATTCTACACGATGTACCACCGGCATCCGGTCGGGAAGTACTTCATCCAGGTCTGCACGACGACGCCGTGCAACATCTGCGGTGCCGAGGGCGTGGTCGAGGCCTTCCTCCGCGAAACGGGATGCGGGGAACTCGGAGCGACCTCGGACGACAGCCGCTACACGGTGATCGAGGTCGAGTGCCTCGGCGCGTGTGGCTTCGCGACCCCCGTCATGATCAACGACGACTTCATCGAGGGCGTGACCCCGGAGAACGTGCCGGACGTGCTGAAGAGGTACGCATGAGGGTGCGACGTGCTGGGAGGAGGGCGTAATGGGTTATCCACACCCGTCTCACCCGAAGGAAACGGTGGTCCTGAGCGAGTACTTCGGTGACGCCGATGCTCGAACGTATGCGGGATGGGTGAAGCGCGGCGGCTACGAGGCGCTGCGCACGGCATTGGCGATGGAGCCGCAGGCGGTCATTGACACGGTCAAGGCGGCCGGATTGCGCGGACGAGGCGGAGCGGGTTTCCCCGCCGGGGTCAAGTGGGACTTCATGCCGAAACAGAAGTCCAAGGCGCACTATCTCTGCTGCAACGCCGACGAGTCGGAGCCGGGCACGTTCAAGGATCGGGAGATCATGCGCTGGACCCCGCATGCCCTCATTGAGGGCTGCGCCATTGCCGCGCATGCGATCCGCGCCGAAACGGTCTTCATCTACATCCGCGGCGAGTTCACCGAGCCGATTCGCGTGATGCAGGCCGCATTGGACGAAGCGTACAAGGAGGGAGTGCTCGGGAAGAGCGCGATGGGAACCGGCGTCCCCATCGACATCTATATCCACCGTGGCGCCGGGGCGTACATCTGCGGCGAAGAGACCGCGCTGATGAACTCGATTGAGGGAAAGCGCGGCAATCCGCGGATTCGGCCGCCGTTCCCCGCCGCGTACGGCGTGTTCGGCATGCCGACGACGATCAACAACGTCGAGACGCTCACGTCCGCGCTGCACATCATCAAGCGCGGCAGTGACTGGTACAAGGGCCTGAGCCTGTCGAATCCCAAGAGCACGGGCACGAAGCTCATGAGTGTCTGTGGTAATGTCGTACGGCCCGGCAACTACGAGATCACGATGGGGTTCCCGATGAAGGAACTCATCTACGATCTCTGTGGCGGCGTGCACGACGGTCGGACGCTCAAGGCGGTCATCCCGGGTGGTTCTTCCGTTCCGGTGCTGACCAAGGAGGAAGCCGAAGCGTGCCTAATGGACTACGAGGGCGTCGTCGAAGCAGGGTCGATGCTTGGGTCCGGCGGCATGATCGTCTTCGACGACAGCGCCGACATGGTCTACCAGATGATGCGGATCGCGAAGTTCTATGCGCATGAATCATGTGCGCAGTGCACGCAGTGTCGTGAGGGCACGGCGTGGACGGTCCGCATTCTGGAGAAGATCCTCTCGGGCAAGGGCGAGATGGGCGATCTCGATCTCCTACTCGACGTCGGGGAGCAGATGACGGGCAAGACGATCTGCGTGCTCGCGGACTCGTGCGCCGCGCCCGTCGGCAGTGCCATCAAGAAATTCCCCGAAGAATTCGAAGCGTACATCAAGGGCGCCCGGTCTCCGGCCGGCGTGTTTGCGTGAGGTCGCATGGCGGAGCAGCAGTTGGTCACCTGTTCGATTGACGGCATCGAGGTCAGCGTCCCGAAAGGAACATCCGTCCTCGAGGCAGCCAAACAGGCGGGGGTGCTCGTCCCGCATTATTGCTACCATCCCGGCCTTCCGGTGGCGGGCGTGTGCCGCATGTGCCTCGTCGAGATCGAGGGCATCCCCAAGCTGCAGATCGGCTGCGCGACCCAGGTGGCCGACGGGCAGGCGATTCGGGTCAACACGTCAGACGAGGCGCAGCGGGCCCGCAAGGGTGTGCTGGAGTTCCTGCTGATCAACCACCCGCTCGATTGCCCCATTTGCGATCAGGCCGGTGAGTGCGAGTTGCAGAACTACGTCTTTCAGGAGGGACAGGCATCGACGCGCTATTCCCCCACCTACGCGAAACGGTTCGATCCGGTGGAGGATTTTGGTGGCGATATCCTGTACGTCCCGAACCGGTGTATCCTGTGCACGCGCTGTGTGCGCTTCATGGAACATGCGGCCGACGACACGATCCTGAACGTCTCCGAGCGCGGGGACCGCGCGTTCATTGGCATTCATCCGGATCGTGAGTTGGATCACCCGTGGGCCGGTAACGTCGTGGACCTCTGCCCGGTCGGCTCCCTCCTCTCCAAGGATTTCCTGCACAAGGCCCGCGCCTGGGAGCTCGACCGCACGCCGAGCGTCTGCGTCGGGTGTGCGCAGGGCTGCAACGTGAATCTCGACACGCGTGGGCATGCGGTCGTGCGGGTGCGGCCTCGTCCCAACCTCGAGGTCAATCAGTACTTCATGTGCGACCACGGGCGGACCACGTACCGCCTGATGAACCACGGAGATCGGCTCGAGGCACCGCTCGTTCGGGAAACGGGCGAGCTTGTGGCCGTCGACTGGGATCACGCGCTGGCTCGCGCCGCACAGATCGTCAAAGGGGCAACGGGGAAGGCCGTGCTGGTGGGATCGGCCTCCGCCTCCAACGAGGCGCTCTTCCTGGCCCGCCGCATGCTCGACGGGTTCGAGCTCACGGCCGCCGTGCACGTACCGAGCGTCGGCGATGACGTTCCGTTGGCCGGGGTGCCCGATCTCGCCCTGCGATCCGAGCGCGTGCCGAATGCACGAGGCGCCGCGGCGTTGGGCTACAGCGACGACTTCGACGGCGCACTCCGCGCGGTGGCGGGGGCGAATCTCGTGGTCGTGCTCGATGGCGACCTCGACGGCGTGACACCTGAGGCGCTGGAACAGGCGGGGAATGTGATCCTGATCGGGACGGTATTACCCGACGTCGCCCGTGTCGCCCGTGTCGTCCTGCCGTCGACGAACGTCGCCGAGGAAGACGGAACGTTCGTGAATCGCGATGGGCGGGTCCAGCGATACTTGCAGGCCAAACCGAGTCCCGGCATGGCCCGGCCGGCGTGGTGGATTCTGGGAGAATTGGGCATGGAGCTCGGCGGCGGCGAGCCGATTGGCAACGCCGAGGAGGCGTTCGCCGAGTTGGCGCGGAGCGTCGCAGCGTTCGACGGGCTTTCGTACGGCAAGCTGGGGGTGGGCGGTGCGGTCCTGGCGGCGGCGACGGCGGCGGGGGTGCGCTCATGACACCGGAATTCAAGGGATTCCTCCTCGTCAGCACGGTCAAGGTTGCGGCGGCGTTTGGAATCCTGCTCCTGTGCGTCGCGTTCGTCACCTGGCTGGAACGGCGGGTCGCGGCATGGATTCAGAACCGCATCGGGCCCAACCGGGTAGGGCCGTTCGGCTTGTTCCAGCCGATTGCCGACGGCATCAAGAACTTCATGAAAGAGGAGCTGATCCCGGGGCAGGCCGACCGCACGCTGTTCATCCTTGCGCCCGCCATGGCGTTCTTTCCGTCGCTCCTGCTCTTCGCGGTGATCCCGTGGGCATCGCCGCTGCCGCTCAGCTTCGACTTCACGTTGCCCGTGCTTGGGCGGTTCGTGCACGACGGCACGGTGCTGATGATGGTGGCCGACTTGCCGGTCGGCTTCTTGTTCATCCTCGCGATGTCGAGCCTGGCTGTGTACGGGATCGTCTTTGCCGGGTGGTCGTCCGGGAACAAGTACGCGTTCCTCGGCGGCCTGCGGTCGAGCGCGCAGATGATCAGCTACGAAATCGCACTCGGCTTGAGCCTAATCTCCGTGCTCCTGGTCGCGGGCGACGTACGGCTGACCACGATGGTCGCCCTGCAGCAGGAAGCCGTGTGGTTCATCTTCCCACTCACGGTTGGCTTCGTGCTGTTCGCGATCTCCGCACTGGCCGAGAACAACCGGCTCCCGTTCGATCTGCCCGAGGCCGAAGGTGAGCTGGTCGGAGGATATCACACCGAGTACAGCTCGATGCGCTTCGCGATTTTCTTTCTCGCGGAATACGGTGCGCTGATTACGATGTCGGCATTGATGGCGACCATCTTTTTCGGCGGGTGGGATATCCCGCTGACGTCGTGGGACGAGGGGGAGCCGTCGATTCTCAAGACCGTGCTGACCCTCGGTTCCTTCATGGTCAAGACGTTCTTCTTCGTCTTCTGCTACATCTGGATCCGCTGGACGTTGCCGCGATTCCGGTTCGACCAGCTCATGGCGTTGGGCTGGAAGGTCCTCCTGCCTGTGGCGCTCACCTACATCATGGTGATGGCGGTGGCGGTGTGGGCCCTCGACGTCATGGGGATGCAGTACGGCACGCCCTACGCGTGGGCCCTGTTCGCGGTCAACGTGGTGCTGCTGTGCGCGCTCCTCTGGGGACTCGACAGCAATCGGATCGTGTGGGGCCAACACCTGCAGCGAGAGAGGGGGGCCTGATGGCCATTTCGGTCAAGGTCATGAAGCGCCCGGAGCGCGAGATCAGCTATCTCCGCGCAACGCTGAAGGGCCTGGCAATGACGTTTCAGCATCTGCTGCAGAAAAAGTTCACGATGCAGTACCCGGAACAGACCGAGACGGCGGATTGGACCATCACGCCCCGGTGGCGCGGCACGCATCGGATGCTCACCGATGAGCAGGGACGCGCCAAGTGCGTCGCGTGCGGTCTTTGCCCGCAGATCTGCCCGGCCAATTGCATCAAGCTCGTTCCGGGGGAAGATGAAGCGGGGCATCGGTACCCGCTCATCTACGAGATCGACGAATTCCGTTGCGTCTTCTGCGGGTACTGCCAGGAAGTATGTCCCGAGGAGGCGATTCACGTCGGCGTGCACTACGAAAACGCCGAGTATGAGCGCGAGCGCTTCGTGTACGACCTGGAGCGGCTCTGTGCCCAGACCCATCCCGTGTCGACGCTCTGGGATCCCAGCGATCCCAAAGGTGAGTGATCGTGACGCAGGTTGAGATCGTATTCTGGTTCTTCGGCGGGAGCAGCATCCTCACCGCGGCACTCTGCATCACGCGGAAGAGCCCGGTGGCAAGTGACATGTGGCTGGTCGCGACAATGTTCTCCCTCGCGGCCATCTTCCTCTTGCTTGATGCCCACTTCATCGCGGCCATCCAGATCCTCGTGTACGCCGGCGCCATTATGGTGCTCTTCCTGTTCGTGATCATGCTGCTGAATCTCGGGCGGTCAGGACCGAAGGACATGCTCGGGTGGGCGGGAAGCCTCGTGATGCTCGCCGTTGCTGGGCTGTTGGGTGTAGAGCTCTGGGTATTGGGGGGCGCCACGCCTGCCGATGAGCTCGTTTTGGCCGGCGAGTCGGTCGCCCAAATCGCGGAAGAGCAGGGAGCCGTCGCGATGATGAGTGAGCCGCTCTTTCACGGGTTCCTCCTCCCGTTCGAACTCACAGGCATGCTGCTGCTGGCGGCGATCGTCGGGGCAGTGGTGCTGGCGAAGAGGCACCTCTGATGCTGCTTGGACCATCGCTCACCGTTTCGGTGATTCTGTTCAGTCTGGGCGTGGCGGGCGTGCTGTTCCGGCGCAACGCCATCGTGATCTTCATGTGCATCGAGCTCATGTTGAACGCCGTCAATCTGAGCTTCATCGCGCTCGCACAGCAGCTCGGACGTGAGGGTCAGGTCATCGTGTTCTTCGTGATGGCCGTTGCCGCTGCCGAAGCGGCCGTCGGGCTCGCGATCATGATTGCCATTTACCGGCATAAGAGCTCGGTGAACGTCAAAGAGTTCAACCTCTTGAGGGGCTAATGCCGACTTCCGTCGGGTGGGTGTGGCTGGTCATTCTGTTGCCGTTCCTCGGATTTCTTGGGAACGGGGCGCTCAGCTTCGTGCGACCCGATGCCAAGCGGGCTGTCAGCACGATTGG
>JBDHJO010000133.1:0-8016 GCA_039586875.1 Gemmatimonadota bacterium
GCGCACCACCGAACGAAACCGGTTTCGTCGGCCAGGCTAGAGGGCAGTGACGCTTTGGCGGCGGACTGTTTCGGAGCCTCGGGTACTGCCGACCCAGCCCGACCGTCGCGGTTCGGCAGTAGGGCGATGAGGCGTCGTTCGATCCACTGACGCTGGTTCGCAGTCCAGTGCGGTTGCAAAGTGTGGATCGATAGGGGAACGGCAACGCATTCGCGCGTTGCCGTTTCTTCCGGCAAGGTCCGACATGAAGTCCGGCAAGATGCCGTGCCTACGCTCGGAAGCCCGCGAAATTCCGACATTATGCCGTTGTTCGCATAGGTCCTGAGCCCAATGGGGTTTCGGGGGGTCGCTCGGCGAAGCAGGGACGCTGTCGCTCGTTCCCTGCCTAACCGTCCGCCAAAGGCCTCGCATCCTCTCACGCGCGGCTGGTACGAGGCTCAGCGTGGTTCGGCGGCTCAAGCCGCCGCTCGGCGCCTCCGGCGACATGCCGTGAAGGGCAAAAGGAATCGAAGCGTCATTCATGACGCGTCGCGTGAGCACCGAACCGCCGCTTCAGCGTCGGGACCGAGAGCGACCCCCCACCCCCGCGTACCGACGTCTGGCTTCCCACGGTCTCGCGCCCTATCGTAGCCTCAGACCAGCTGAGTACAGTACATGGTGTCCGATCTCCGCGAGCGCCTGACAGCAGCCCTCACCGACCGCTACACGATCGAGCGCGAGCTCGGTCGCGGTGGCATGGCCGTCGTGTATCTCGCCACCGACCACAAGCTGGACCGGAAGGTGGCGCTCAAGGTGCTCCGACCCGAACTGGCCGAGTCGCTTGGCGCCGAGCGGCTCCGGCGCGAGATCACCATCGCGGCGAGGCTCTCGCACCCCAACATCCTCACCCTCCACGACTGCGGCGGCGACGAGCCGTGCCTGTATTACACCATGCAGTACGTCGAGGGCGAGTCGCTCCGGGAACGGCTGAAACGCGAGAAACAGCTCCCGATCGATGACGCCCTCCAGATCGCCACGGAGGTGGCGGCGGCCCTGAGTCATGCCCACGTCCAGGGAATCGTGCATCGGGACATCAAGCCCGAGAACATCCTGTTCCACGGCGGCCGCGCGCTGGTGGCGGACTTCGGGATCGCGAAGGCCGTGAGTGAGGCGGGCGAGCAATCCGTCACGGAGACCGGCATGGCCGTGGGCACCCCGGTCTACATGAGTCCCGAGCAGGCGGCGGGCGAACGGGACCTCGACGGCCGCACCGACCTCTACGCCCTCGGCTGTGTGCTGTACGAGATGCTGGCAGGCGAGCCCCCGTACGTGGGCAACACCCAGCAGGCGATGATCGCCAAGAAGTTGAGTGAGCCGACGCCGCACGTCACCGCACTGCGCGACACCGTGCCGCCCGCGGTCGAGGCGGCGCTCACGAAGGTGTTGGCGAAGGCGCCGGCCGACCGGTTTGCGACGGCGGACGAGTTCAGCAAAGCCCTGCGACAGACGACGGTACCCACCGGACCCCGTAAACGCCCCTTCCGGCGGCTCGCGGCCGCGCTTGGAATCGTCGGCGTCGCCATGGCAGCCTCGGGCGCCTACGGGGCGTGGTGGTTCCTCACGACAGGTCGGCCGGGCACGCTGTTCGCGGAAGGGGTGATCGATCGCGGTGATCGGGTGCTGCTCGCGGACTTCGTAAATCGGACCGAGGACTCGACGCTGGGCTATGCGGCGCAGGAGGGCGTCCGAGCGATGCTGTCCGACCCTCGACTCATCCGACTTGTCGATCCGGCAGACGTCCGGGCGGCGTTGGAGCGGATGGAACTGCCGCGCCACACGCGACTCGATGAGGAAGTCGCCAAAGAGGTGGCTGAGCGGGAGGGAGCGAAGGCATTCATCGCAGGTGAGATCGCGCAGGTCGGAACCGGATATCAGATCGTCGTGCGTGTCATTGGCACTGCCGACGGTGCGGAGTTGTTGGCGGTCCGGGAGACGGCGCGTGGGGATGACGGGTTCTTCCCCGCAATGGACAACATCGCCGAATCGCTGAAGCGCGGGATCGGCGAGTCCGTTCGCCGTGCGAGCAGCCAACCATCACTTGCTCGTGTCACCACCTCGTCGCTCTCGGCGCTGCAGGCCTTCTCCGAAGCGGTACGCGTACTGGACACATACCTCGGTTCGCGAGCACATGCGATCGCACTCTTGCGGCAGGCCGTCGCCGAAGATCCTGGATTCGCTGCGGCATACCGTGAGATGGCTACGATCTTCACCAACATGGAACGCCTTGCGGAAGCAAGAGCTGCATTCAGGAGTGCGTATCAGTACCGAGACCGCCTGACCGAACTGGAGCGGCTATCCGTCATCTACGCCTACGAGCGCTTCGTCACACGAGACATCGCCGCAGCCGAAGCTGCCCTGCGGCGTACCATCGGGATAATCCCGGGCGAGCCCCGATCGCTCAGTCGGTTATCCGACCTCCTGCTGTCCCAGCGCCGGTGGGCGGAAGCGGAGTCCGTCGCTGTACGCGCTCTCGACCAGGGAGCCGCTCAGGACTTGGGATCCAACGGCTATGCTGCGTACTGGAATGCCGTCGAGGCTCAGGTCGCCCAGAACCGTTTTGCGGCGGCCGACTCCACGCTCGAGCGGATGGCCCGCTCGAGAGGCCGGGAAGGCCACTGGGTGGGGTTGAGGATCTTCGTGATGTTCGCGCAGCGCGAGTACGATGCGGCACTCGCGCTCGTAGACTCGGTTCGAGAGGAAGCCATTCGGACCTACTGGATTCCACGGATCCACGTGGTACACGGGAGGCTGAC
The DNA here is from genome assembly GCA_039586875.1 of Gemmatimonadota bacterium. Taxonomy (GTDB): domain Bacteria; phylum Gemmatimonadota; class Gemmatimonadetes; order Gemmatimonadales; family GWC2-71-9; genus JAOTVV01. The sequence goes on from JBDHJO010000133.1 coordinate 2,793, forward strand.
GGAGGCGCAGCGCGAGCTGGGTGCTGAGGTGGCGCTGTCCGCGGGGCGGCTGTCTGCAAGGCGACAGTTGTGGGCTCTCAGGTTTCTCGACCGGGAAGACGAAGCCATAGAGCATCTTGATCGGTGGCTTGCCGCCGTGGGGTGGGATTCGCTGGATGCGGCGCGGCGACCGTACGGCAGTGCTATCCAGACTCTCGCAGAGGCCGGGAGCATCGACCGGGCCAAACAGCTGTATGCGGAATGGGTCGCGCTGGGAGATGAACACCCTCGTTTCCTCTCGGGCAGGTACGCCGCCGTGGGGGCGATAGCGATGGCAGAGGGAATGCTGGACAGTGCAGCCTCCTCGTTCCTGCGATGGCACAGGGCACCGTTTGTCGGTGTCGGGTACCGGTGGAATCGCGGCCTCGTGGAAGCCGGCTCTGCCGTCGATCAACTTGGGCGTCCCGATTCGGCTATCGCGCTCTACCAGCGCGCATTGTCACTTCCGTCGCTATGGGGGGCGGGCTATGAAGACTACTGGTATCCCGTTGTCCTCCGCCGACTCGGTGAACTCCACGAATCGCTCGGCCATCGCGACGAGGCCATCGAGTACTACAGCAAGTTCATAGATCTCTGGAAGGATGCCGACCCGGAGCTCCAGCCGCAGGTAGAGGAAGCGCGACGTGCGTTAGCGCGCTTGGCGGGCGAGCCGCGATGAGCTGAGGTTCTTCCAGCCGGATGGGTCGCGGGTCACCGCGTCCGCGTGAACTCGAAACTCCTCCCGCCCTGCGAGATCGTCACGGCCTCCCCGGTCCCGTCCGCACCGATCCGAAAGACGAACACGGCCCCCCGCTGGCCCGGCGCGACGAAGTCGGTCGGCGACGTGGCGACGAGCGTGATCGGCTCCTCGTTCGGGTCGTCCGGCTGCGCGGTGAGCACACCGTCCACCCGCGTGACCGAGAAGCTGCCGATGTCGGCATGGGCATAGTCACCGACGAGCCGATCGAGTTCCTCGACGCTCAGCTCCACCGCCGCGATCGCCGGCTCGTCCCGCTCGATCGCGACCGGCTCCAACTCGATCAGGACGGACTGGGTCGCGTAGGCCAGACCCGCGGGCGCCTCCCAATCCGCCATCGCGCTCGAGCTGAAACGCGGGGACGGGTCGAGACGGAGGAAGAGACGCTCGAGGCTTTCCTGAAACTCGTAGTCCTCAGTCGCGATCATGTGGACCGCTGCCACCCGGAGCGGCACGCGCCCCTCGGCGCTCGCCTCGAAATCGGTGTTCATCGCGGCAAGGGAGCTCGTGAGCCCGGTTTCGATCGCGCCTTGCAGCTCCTGCCAGGCCGCGTCCTCGTCCCAGTCGTCGTCATCGAAGGGTGAGTCGGGGCCGTGGGCGTCGGCGACCAGTGCGGCCAGAGGACCGCGGATCGAGCGACCACCGGCCACCACCACGCCGAGTGCGCTGTACCCGAAGAAGTAGTTCCCCCCGTGCACGGGATCGGCGACCTCCCCATGCAGATCGACCTGTAGCGGCTCATCGAGCGGCATGGCGAACGCACCCATGAGCTGGTCGCGGAGCGCCGCGGCGAGCTCGGCGGAACTCGTGGCGGCATCGAGCACCGTGGGGTCGATCGTATAGCGCGCGACGATGTCCAGCGACCCGTCCGCCACCGGGGCAGTCTCGACGGCACCACGATCTGCCTGGGCTCCGAGCGGCATGGTGAGTGCGGTGAGAAGCGCGACGGCAAGAAGTGTGGGGGCGGGTCCGATCCGAGAAAGTCTCCGGTGCATGCTCGACGTCGCTCCTGTGCTCAGCTGTGGGTGGTGGAGTGCGCGCGAAGTGCGCACGCGGGGGGGCGGGCAAGCCGGGGAACGACCCCGCAGCATCCCGCATTCGGGTGCAGTGCTGCAGCCGAAACAGTATACAACGTTGCCGCCGGTGGCTGTAGGCACGTTCGCGTACCTCCAGCAATGATCGCCCCCGTCTACCCGTCCGCGGGAGAACAAATACGCCCCACGGAGATGTACGAGTTCGTCACTCCCTTTGCGCCGCTGTTCCGAAGTCCTCAGTTTGACAGGGAGGCCGACCAGCGGGGTGGCATGGGTGAGGCCATCGATCGACTGACAGCCGCGCTCGCCGACCGCTACCGCATCGAGAAAGAGATCGGCAGCGGTGGGATGGCCACGGTGTATCGCGCGGAGGACCTGCGGCACGACCGGAAGGTGGCGGTCAAGGTGCTGCGCCGAGAGTTGGCCGCCGCCATCGGCCCCGAACGCTTCCTGCGTGAGATCCGACTCACCGCCAACCTGCAGCATCCCCACATCGTGCCCGTCTATGACTCGGGCGAGGCCGCCGGGCTGCTCTACTACGTCATGCCGTTCGTGGAGGGCGAGAGCCTGCGCGCCCGACTCGATCGCGAAGCGCGCATCCCGTTGGCCGAAAGCCTCCGCATCGCGCGTCAGGTCGCCACGGCGCTCGCCTTTGCCCACGAGCGTCGGGTCATCCACCGCGACGTCAAGCCGGAAAACATCCTGCTCACGGGTGGGACGGCGATGGTTGCCGACTTCGGCGTCGCCCGCGCCACGGAAGCGGCGGGCGGCGACCAACTCACGGCCGTCGGGATCGCCGTGGGCACACCGGCCTACATGAGCCCGGAGCAGGCGAGCGGCGAATCGCACGTCGACGGGAGGAGCGATCTCTACTCACTGGGCTGCGTGCTCTACGAGATGCTGGCGGGCGAGCCTCCGTTCGGTCACGACACGCCCCAACGCACGCTGTCACGGCAGGTCGTCAAGCGCGCGCCCTCACTGTCGGCAGCGGCTGTGCAAGTCCCTCATCCCGTCTCCGCCGTCGTCGGTCGCCTGCTGGCCAAGGAGCCCGCGGAGCGGTACGAGTCCGCACAGGCACTCGTGGCGGCACTCGACGCGGCAGCCCCGAACGGAATGCCGGCAACGCTGGGATCGGGATCCTGGTGGCGCGGCCTGATCGCGCAGCGTCGTACGCACATCGTCGCGGCCTACGCTGCGGTGGGTATCGTCCTCGTTGCGCTCACCAGGTGGCTGGCCGCGCGTGCGATGCTGTCCGCGGAGCTCCCGCTCCCGCTCGGTCTGACACTTCTGCTGTTCTTGCCGACGGTTTCCGTCCTCGCCGCCCGCCGGCGCGGCGACGGATGGTCGTTCGTCGAGAAAGCGGTGCTGCCGGTCAATGCCGTGCTTGCGGCCGCCGTGCTCTTCCTCGTGTTCGGCGGGAGGAACCTCGGCGCCACCACCACCGCGGTCACCCTGCGCGACGAAGAGGGGAATCTCATCACGCGGCGTGTGCCCAAGGAGGGGTTTCGGAAGAACGTCGTGCTGTTCTTCTTCGACAATCCGGAGCGCGACACGTCACTCACGTGGCTGCAGTACGGCATCCCGCTGGCGCTGCGGCAGGACCTGCTCCAGGACCCGTTCTTCTTCGTCGAGCACCCCGAGCAGTTCATGGAGGAGCTGGCACGCGAGGGGTTCGGGGACGGATTGGGCGTGCCGCTCCCGCTGCAGCGTCGGATCGCCGACGGGCGGCACTTCGAGTGGTTCCTCACGGGAACCGTGGCGCGTGCGGGCGACGACGTCTCCGTGACGACGCGGCTGTATCAGGCTCGCGGAGGACGGTTGGTCGCCGAACACGCGCTGGAAGGAGCCGACGGGTTTGCGGTGGTGGACCGCATCACCGAGACCCTCAAGCATGACCTCCAGGTTCCCGAGGCCCAGGTAGAGGAGAGCACGGATCTCCCGGTCGCCGAGGTGCTGACGGGTTCGCTGCCGGCCTACCGGGACTTCATCGACGGGTATGTCGCGATCCTGCGACGCGATCCCCACGGTGCCGTGGCACCGCTGGAGCGGGCCGTGCACGCGGACACCACGTTCGCGCTGGCGTATCTGCAGTTGTTCGTCGCGCGGTTGATGCTCAACCAGGACGACGCCGGTGAGGCGCTCGAGCGCGCGCGGCGGTTGGCGTACAAGCTGCCGGAGACACAGCAGCTCTGGATCAAGGCGGAGCACTATCAGATTCAGGAGCAGGATCCCGAGCGGGCGCTCGCCGTCACCCGGATGCACGCGGAACTGTACCCGCACGACCTGCAGGTCCGACGGAACCTGGCGAGCCTGTGGGAGAGTGCGGGCCGGTACGACAGTGCGGCCGCGGAACTCCTCGCGACGTACGCACTCGACACCACGCGTTACGAGACGCTGCTCCGCATCGGGCGGCTCGCGCATATGCAGGGACACGACGAGCGCGCGCTCGAGTACTTCCGTCGCTATGCGGACCGCTTCCCCGAGGATCCGAACTCGTATACGAACATGGCGATGGCGTTGACGCGACTCGGGGATCACGATCAGGCGCTGCAGCTGTACGACCGCGCACGGGTCCTGGCGCCGGACAACGTGCAGGTGCTGCTCGGCAGCGCCGGCCTGCTGACGGATATCGGACGATTCGACGAAGCCGTGGCGCGCTTCGACGATGCCCAACGCGTTGCCGGGACGCCGGACGACCGTGCTGCCGTCTTCGAAGCACTGCGGGCGTATCACGACCGGCGCGGTCAGGAGTCGCTGGCCGTCGAGTTCATGGAGCGCAGCTGGGCGGAAAGCGGCACCGCGCAGGTGCCCCTGTACGCCATGCTGGTCAAACTCGAAGGACTCGGCCAGTATGCGCGAGCCGGGCGGGTCGATGTGGCGCGGGACACGCTCCGCGCGCTGCGAGCGCGGCTCACCGGCCTGCTGGCCAGCTTCGCCGAGTACGGCAGAATGAGCGTGGCGGTGGAGTCCGAGGATGCCGACAGTATCGACGCCGTCCTGCCGCAGGTGGATTCGCTGATCGCCCGATTCAGCTTCGCCGTGTTCCGAGCCGAGCGCGAACACGCGGCAGGGCTGGCGCAGGAACTCCGCGGCAGATGCGACACGGCGATCCCGAGTTATCGACGGGCCTTGGAGAGCCAACCGATGATGCGGGCGGCGCGCCTGGGGTTGGCGCGGTGCGCGCGCATGCTCGGCGACCTCGATGAGGCGGAGCGGCGCCTCACGGCCCTCCTGCGCGCCCGACCGTACCATCCGATCGCGCTGTTCGAAATGGCACAGGTGCATCGTGCGCGCGGCGAAGAGGACGAGGCCGTCCGTCTGCTCGAGCGAGCCAACCGAGTGCTCGAGAACGCGGAAACGTCCTGCATGTGGGCGGAACGCACGCGCGCAGCGCTTTTGGAGGTGCGCTAGCCGC
>JBDHJO010000134.1:0-7987 GCA_039586875.1 Gemmatimonadota bacterium
TCGACGTTCCCCAACCGCTCGTGCACGCGCCCGCGCTCGAGCGCCGCAACGACGTAATCCGCCGTCGGTCCAGCGTTGGTGGCGAACGCCAGGCCGTCGAGGAGTTCTGCCGCTGCGGCATCCTCACCACGGCGCGCGAGGATCTGGGCCCTCGTGAGTTGTTCGTAATACGACCAATACGTGTTGGCCCAGGGCCGGACTCGCCCGAGATGATCCAACGCTCTCACGGTGTCTCCACCTGCGAGTGCGCGATAGCCTCGAGCCGATTCGCGCCAACGCTCCAACAAACTCGGCGGCAGAGACGTCTCCTCGTCGAGCAGCAAATCCCAGAGCTGCTCTGCGCGGCGAAGCGAAACGGTGTCCCCGACTGCCGCCCACCATCGGTGGCCATGGAAGATTGCCCCCTCGTTCAATGAATCGAGCCATTCGGAGAATTGTGGAGAGGCCTCTTCCGGAGGCACCTCACCCAGAAGCGCCAGGACCGCATACAGGGCGGAATACCGATTGCCGGCGACGTCCCGTGCGTCGCGCAGTCGACCACGCAATGCGCGGGCGAGCGCGAGACTCTGTCGTCCGGACATGGAGTCAGTTACCTCGACCCACGTCGCCGCGACCCGCTCGCTCGTCTCGTTCGGATCGAGCCACCACTTCAGGTCGTACCACACCTGCGCGAACCCTTCGTTGGACAGGGCTTCGAGTAGGTCCTGCGTCTCCGGCATCGTCGCCCGCTCGGGGTCGAGTAGCGCAGCGGACACCAACTCGGCATCCCGGTACTTGCTGGAGTCCGCACGCTCCACATACTCCATAGCGGCACGTCGGCCGGCGTCCTCGTCACCCGTGATGAGTGACAACTCGATCAAGTGCCGGTACGCCGGGACGAATGACGAATCGAGCTGCACGGCTCGCTCGAATGCATCGCGGACCTGGCGCCACGACGTACCCACGTAGGGCCCGAGGTGATACCGGATCTCCCCGAGCGAGTACCACGCCTTGGGGTCCGTGGGGTACTGCTGTGTGGCGAGATTCAATATGTTGAAGACGCGCTGCAGCCGAGCATAGTCATCCGATCGTCCGGCGAACTGCTGTAGCGCCCCCCACAGCGAGTCGGCGGCCACCAAGAGGCTCTCGCGTCGAGCCAGCCCATGATTCAGTGCACCGGCGCGGAGCATCGCCGGCACGGATTCCTCGTCGAACTCCATCGACCAGCCGGTCGTCATGGCCAACCGGCTGTGCGCCAAAGCGAAATTGCTGTCGGCATCGATGGCACGGCGGTAGTGGCGCGTCGCCGAGTCGAGACTGAACCGCCGGTAGTGTTGCTCGCCCTCGAGGAAGGCCTTGAGCGCAATTGGGGACGACGATCCCAGCGACTGTGGGCGCCATCCGCTGATCCCTCGCGTCCGGCTCAGCTCGGAGATCACGTCGACCACGAGGGAGTCGGCGATCCGATCGACGCGGTCCGCGCGGTCGCGCAGATCGAACTCCGCCATCGAACGCCGCAGGCTCACGTCGAACAGGGTTGCCAGCACGCGCGCCGAGTCGCTGCCGGCACCGATGACGCGTCCGAACAGTACGAGGCCGGCGCCGAGGTCACGACCGATCTCGGTGGCGGTGGCGACATCAGCCCGCCCCACCCAGCGATTGATCACGGTGGTCGGAGGAACCGAACGGAGCGGTCCGGCGCCGTCGAGCGGCCCCGAGAGCAGATCGACTAAGCCCTCGCGCCACGTTCCCAGATCGGCCCCGAGCACATCGAAGGGTGCAACGGCGATCAGGTCGGGATCGAGGTCGGGCCCCGCGCGCCATTGCGTTGCAACCAGCACAACGGCGGCAACCACCGCAACGGTGGCTGCCACTGCGGCAAGCGGGCGGACGCGCGTTCGGGTTGCGGGCCGCGTTGCCGGTGGCGCGGGCTCCGGGGGAGTCCGCACGACCACCCGGCCGTCGGACGCATCGCCAATCGCCACCATGAACTCCTCGGCCGACGCAAACCGCGCGTCAGGATCCTGCGCCAGCGAGCGGACCAGCACCTGCTCGACGGGCCCCGGAAGACTGTCGAGGTGCTCGCGCTCGTCCGGCTGCGCATCCGCCACCCGCCCCGTGTCGAGCGACTGCCGATCCAGCCACCGCTCGGGCGGCTTCCCGACGAGCATCTCGTAGAGCACGCACCCCAGACTGTAGAGATCGGAGCGACCATCCAGCGACCGCCCGCCCGCGGCCTGTTCCGGGCTCATGTAGCCCAGCGTGCCGAGCGGGAATCCCGACGTCGTGAGCCCGCTGCCCCCGGCCGCGTTGAGTGCTCGCGCGATACCGAAATCGGCGACCACCGCCACGCCACCAGAGAACAGGATGTTCTCGGGCTTGATGTCTCGGTGCACGATGCCACGCCCGTGTGCGTAGGCCAGCGCTGTTGCGACCTGCAGGGTGATCTGCAGCGCCTCGTCCACCGGAATCTCGCCGTGCTCGGTCAGGCGGCGCCGGAGCGATGGGCCGTCGACATACGGCATCGTGAAGTAGAGCAGCCCGTCGGCCTGGCCCGAGTCGTAGACCGGCACGATGTGGGGATGGCTGAGCTTCGCAGCGATCTCGATCTCCTGCAGGAAGCGGCCCGACCCCAGCGCCACAGCCAAATCGGGCCGGAGGACCTTGAGCGCGACCTGTCGGCTGTGCTTCACGTCCTCGGCGAGATAGACTGTCGCCATCCCTCCGCGCCCGAGCTCCCGCTCGAGCGTGTAGCGATCGGCTAGTGCCGCACGAAGGACGTTCATGGCTTCGGGCATCGAGGCGTTCCTACCAATCCTTTACGAACGAACGGTCGGCAAGTTCCGCTGCCGCACTTGCGGCGCCGCATCAGGGTATCGCCCAACCCGCCGTCGGGCCAGCACCGCCCACAGGCATCAGCGACCATCTGCGCGGCCGCAGACGATGCCAACGGCCGCACCTACAGCTTGGCGATCTCCGTGACCTCGATGTCGAACGTGAGTTGCTTTCCGGCAAGGGGATGGTTGGCGTCCAACGTCACCGTCTCGTCCGACACGCCGGTAACGGTAAAGAGCACCGTGCCTTCCGGTGCCTCCGCCTGCAAGACCATTCCGACTTCCGGGTCAGGATCGTCAGGAAGCTGCGATCGCTCGATCGTGGTAATCTTGCCGTCCACCCGAGGGCCGTAGGCATCTTCCGGCCCGATCACGACGGTCGTCTTGCTGCCGACGGCCATGCCTTCCACGGCGGCTTCGAACCCGCGGATGACCGACTGCGCACCGATCGTGAACTCCAGGGGCTCCCGTCCGACCGAGGAGTCGAACACGGTGCCGTCGTCGAGTTTGCCGGTATAGTGAACCTTGACGGTGTCGCCGTGGGTTGCGGTCGTCACGAAACAACTCCTAACGGTGTCGGCAAGAAGACGTGCCAGAGAGAGTCGAGTGTCGGTGCATGCACCGACAACGCAACGTACCGACCTCGTGTGTCCGTGGGCAACCATGCGCGCCCAAACCATTGACGCCCCCTCTATACTTCAGGGGTCTGCAATGCGCCGTTTGCGCCGTGTCGTCGGGCGGCGGCTCTGCGGGCTCCGATCGGTCTTCCTCCCACCGAGGGGTTTCCAAACGATGGCAAAGCTCTCCGTCGAACAGCGTCGAATCACACACCGCGGACGGACGTTTCACTTCGTGTCGTATGAAGGCCAGCCGGCGAACCCCAAGCGCCAGCAGGAAGCGACCGGACCCGCGTGGTTCCTCATGCTGGCCGGCAAGCGGTGGGAAGTGATGCCGCACATACAGGACCAAGATGAGGACGAGTTGACGCGGCTGTTCACGGAGTGGCTGGACGAGCACGCGTTCGCCTGAGCCCGGGCCGTCGACATCGGCGCCACCCGGCCACCGGACCTCTCAGCTGATCTCGTCCGCGGCGTTTCGCACGTGGGCGAACATGCTTCGGAACGCCGAGACACCCGCTGAGCGCCGGGGGATGCCACCGCCCATGAGCGCACGACGTGGTCCCCTGTTGGGCAACGGGCCGGGAGCGCATACTGGGTGAGACACTTGCTCCGCCGTTCCCAACCGTGATCGAGGATCGATGACGGAGACGCATCCCGCAACCGTACGCCGACTCCACGGCCTCAAATGCCTGGTCGGCAATACGCCACTCCTGGCCATCGATGTCGTCTTCCGCGGCCAACCGCGCGTGATCTACGCCAAGGCCGAGCACATCAACATGACGGGCAGTATCAAGGATCGGATGGCGCTCTACATCGTGGAGCGCGCGTACGCACGTGGGGACCTGCAGCCCGGGGATCGCATCGTCGAAGCCACGAGCGGCAATACGGGCATCGCGATCGCGGCCGTCGGCCGCGCACTCGGACACCCGGTCACGATCTTCATGCCCGACTGTATGAGCCAGGAACGGATCAACCTGATCCGTGGGTTGGGTGCCGAGGTCCACCTCGTCAGTCGTGAAGACGGGGGATTCCTCGGCAGCATCGAGCGCGCCGAGGCCATGACGGCGGCGGACGACCGGACGTTCCTACCACGCCAGTTCTCCAACAGCGACAACAGCGAAGCGCATGCCGCGACGACGGGGCCGGAGATCTGGTGGCAGCTGCGGTTCCGCAACCTCACGCCCGACGCCTTCGTGGCAGGGGTGGGCACTGGTGGGACCATCATGGGCGTGGGCGCGGCACTGCGGGGCTTCCATCCAGGCACCCGGCTGCACCCACTCGAACCGAGCAACTCGCCAACGCTGTCGACCGGGCATTGCGTCGGACACCACCGCATTCAAGGCATCTCTGACGAGTTCATCCCGCCGATCGTCCACCTCGACGAACTCCACGAAGTCATCGCCGTGGACGACGGGGACGCCATTCTCATGGCCCAGAAGCTCGCGTCCGAACTCGGCCTGGGCGTCGGGATTTCGAGCGGCGCCAACTTCATTGGGGCGCTGATGGTTCAGGACACGCTGGAAGACAACACCGTCGTCGCCACCGTCTTCCCCGACGACAACAAGAAGTACCTCAGCACCGACCTTCTGCGGGACGAGCCGGTGAAGGACGGCTTCCTGACACCGGACGTGCACCTCGTCGGGTTCCGCGGGTTGAAGCGCGTCTGTCACACGTGCTGTGACCCGGCCGAGTGCGTGGCCGATCTCCCGGCCGACGTCATCGGCGCGGAACAGACCCTGCCGGCGTGCCCCCGAAGGGCAGGCGTCGGTGTCCACTAACGCTGGACCTGGCACGGCTTCCCCGCTCGCCGAGCGTGTAGACCGGCAGCCTACAATTCACACCCCGGCACCACCCCACATTCACTCCACATATTGACGGAATCCGCCATGCGACCACGTGCCATGCTCTTGGGCATCCTCGCCCTTATCCTCGGGACCGCGCCGCCGCTCGCGGCACAGGACCAACTGCCGTGGCAGCCGGCATCGGCGCCGTACGCCTCAACGTATCAGCGCCCGGCCCATCCACACGTCGTCATTCGCAATGCCACGATCATGACGGCCGCCGGCGACGAGATTGCCAACGGGTCGATCGTATTCGGTGACGGGCGGATCATCGCGGTGGGCACCGATATCGAAGCGCCCGACGGCGCCATCGTGATCGACGGGACCGGCAAGTTCGTGACACCCGGCATCATCGACTCCCACAGCCATATCGGTGTGTATGCCGCGCCGAGCACGGATGCCGAGAGTGACGGGAACGAGTACCCCGTCAAGGCCAACACCGCTCACGTGTGGGCGGAACACTCCGTCTGGCCGCAGGATCCGCAGATCCCGCTCGCCGTCGCCGGTGGCGTTACGACGATCCAAGTACTTCCGGGCTCGGCCAACCTGTTTGGCGGTCGGAGCGTCACCCTGAAACTCATCCCCGCCCGATCCGTGCAGGAGATGAAGTTTCCGGACGCACCCTACGGGTTGAAGATGGCGTGCGGCGAGAACCCCAAACGTGTGTACGGCGAGCGTGGCGGCCCGGCGACGCGCATGGGCAACATGGCAGGATACCGGCAGGGGTTCCTCGACGCCGCCGAGTACCTCAGAGACTGGCAGGAGTACACCAGCGGTGATCGGGAGACCCGGCCCGACCGTGATCTGGGCAAGGAAACCCTCGCGGACGTTCTGGCCGGCCGCATCGCCGTGCAGAATCACTGCTATCGCGCCGACGAGATGATGCAGATGCTCGACCTGGCGCGCGAGTTCGGATTCACCATCCGCTCGTTCCATCACGCCATCGAGGCCTACAAGATCGCCGATCACCTGGCGGCCGCCGGAACGGCGGTGTCGGTGTGGGCCGGCTGGTGGGGATTCAAGCAGGAGGCCATGGACGGGATCTACGAGAACGCCGCACTCGTCACACAGGCAGGCGGGCGGGCCATCCTGCACTCCGACAGCGGCGACGACATCCAGCGACTCAACCAGTGGGCGGCCAAGGCCATGTTCGCAGGACAGCGCGCGGGCATCGACGTCACCCGCAACGATGCGCTGCGGTGGATCACCGCCAATCCGGCGTGGGCACTGCGGATCGACGACGTCACCGGTACGCTCGAGCCCGGCAAGATGGCCGACGTGGTCCTCTGGAGCGGCGACCCGTTCTCGGTGTACAGCCGCGCGGAACATGTCTACAACGATGGATGGCTGGCGTACGACCGGAACGACCGATCGCGTCAGTTCTCTACGGACTTCGAGCTTGGGCAGGTGACCCGATGACCCGCGCAGGCAGGACGTACCTGATCGCCGCCTCGGCCTGTGCGTCGATGGCCTTGGCAGCGCTGTCGCAGCCCGTGTTGGCGCAGAACCTCGCCATCACGAACGGCACCGTGATCACCGGAACCGGCGAGCGGATCGACGGCGGCACGGTTGTGATCATGAACGGTCGCATCCAGGCGGTCGGGACGATCGTGCCCATGCCACTCGGCATCGACCAGATTGATGCAACCGGGATGGTGGTGACCCCGGGCCTCATCGCATTCGGCACCCAGTTGGGCCTCGTGGAAATCGGCTCGGTGGCCGAGACGCGCGAGGGATCGCGCGCCGACGATGTGGTGACCCCGTCGTTCAACGTGCTCGAGGGTATCAACCCGGCGTCGCAGCTCATCCCGGTGACGCGGACTGACGGAGTGACGACCGCGCTGACCATGCCGAGCGGCGGATTGATCAGCGGGCAGGCGGTGTTGGTCGACCTCGTGGACGGCGATGTCGAGACAATGTTGGTGCAGTCGCCCGCCGCGCTGGTCGCATCGGTGAACCGGAGTGCCAAGTCCAGCAGCGGGGGATCGCGGGCCGCAGTCATGGATCACCTGCGGCGGCTGTTCGATGACGCGCTCGAATACGACGAGCGCCGCTCGGACTTCACACGCCGGCAAATACAGGAGCTCGCGGCACCAGCGGCCGAACTCGAAGCGCTCCTGCCGGCATTGCGCGGTGCGTTGCCGGTCATCATCACGGCGAACCGCCGCAGCGACATCGCGAATGCCCTGCGGCTCGCGGAGGAGTACGGGCTGGATCTCATCGTGCTCGGCGCAGCCGAGGGGTGGCAGATGGCCGAGGAGATCGCCGTTGCCGGCGCGACGGTCGCGCTCTATCCACTCACGGACGTGCCGTCCTACGATGGGTTGAACCCGCGGCTCGAGAACGCCGGTTTGCTGCACGCCGCAGGTGTCCGCGTGATCATCGCCACGGCGTCATCGCACAATGCGCGGGAAGTCCGTCACGCTGCAGGTAATGCGGTCGCGTACGGGATGGATTGGAATGCCGCACTTCGTGCACTCACGGTGCAACCGGCGACGGCGTTGGGCGTCGATGCCGATTACGGTTCACTGACCGAGGGGAAGGTCGGCAACGTCGTCCTCTGGTCGGGAGATCCCTTCGAGCTCTCGACGGTCGCCGTCCACGTGGTGATCCGAGGTGAGCAGATTCCGATGGCATCGCGCCAGCAGGCGCTGCTCGAGCGGTACCGCACGCTCCCGCCGAGCTACTTCGAGCCGTAGCACCGCGTCGGTGG
>JBDHJO010000135.1:0-7801 GCA_039586875.1 Gemmatimonadota bacterium
ACAAGCGGCCGTTAAGCATCACGAGCTCCACGGTCTCCGTGTTGCGGATATCCTCGAGCGGGTCGCCTGACAACACGACGAGGTCGGCGAGTTTGCCGACTTCGATCGATCCGATGTCACCGTCGAGTCCGAGGTAGGCAGCGCCGTTGATGGTGGCCGTCCGCAGGGCCTCGACGGGTGTCATTCCACCCTGCGCGAACATCCAGGTCTCCCAATGGACCCCCAGTCCCTGGACCTGCCCGTGTGCGCCGACCATCGCCAGCCCACCGGCGTCTTGGATAGCCTTCGCGCCGCGAGCTACACCGATGTGGTTGTAGTCCTCCTCACCAGCCGCCTTCGGACGCCGTCGCGACCGCGCATCGACGATCTCGCGCGGCGTGAATCGCAGCAGGCGCGGGTTCTCCCACACGTTGGTGTGCTCGTACCAGTAGTTCTCACCCCAGAGCCCACCATAGGCCACGATGAGCGTCGGCGTATACCACGTCCCGCTCCGCCCGAACAGCTCCGCAAGATCACGGTAGACCACCGGCACCGGCAGCGCGTGCTCGACACCGGTGTGGCCGTCCAGGACCATCGTCGCGTTGGCGTAGACCAGTGCTCCGCCCTCGGGCACGACCATCATCTCCTGCTCGCGGGCCGCCTTCAGGAGCATCTGCCGGGCGTCGCGGCGACGTTGGTTATAACTCTTCACGGAGATCGCCCCGACCGCCTTCATGCGCCGGATGTGGGACACGGCGTCGTCGTAGTCGTCGACCACGGCCTTGACGGTGCTCTCGGCACCGTAGAGAATCGTGCCCGTCGAGTACAACCGCGGGCCGAGCTTGCGCCCCGCTCGGATCATCTCGGCGTTTGTGAACACCATTTCGGTACTATTGGACGGATCGTGCGCGGTGGTGACGCCGAAGGCAAGATTGGCCAGAAGGGGCCAACTCGTCTCGGCCAGGATGCCGCTGCTTTCGCTGCCGACGTGCGCGTGCACGTCCACCAACCCGGGGATGATGGTCTTGCCGGCCGCATCGACGATGTACGCACCCTGCGGCACATCGGTATCGGCCCGCGGCCCGACCGCGACGATCCGATTCTCCCGCACCACGACGGTTGCATCGTCGATCACACCGCCGCCGGGGCCCGCACCGGTGCCGTCGCTCAGCGTGATGACCCGCGCACCGACGAAGGCCACCGTCCCCTCCGGCCGGTCGGCATCCATGCGGAACCCGATCATGACACCGTCGGACTCCGGCTCCTCCTCGACCGAGGCCCCGGATACGAATGCGAACGTCCGCGAGACGTCACGCGTGAAGTACTCCGGCCCGACCGACCAGTGCACGGCCCGGCTGTCCCCGGCCCAGTGCAGGTATGCGCCAGCGTCGCGGGATACCCGGATCACCGGATACCCCTCGGCATCACCACTCAGGTCGATCGCGCGCCCGGACCGTGGGAACGGTGCGAGATGAACGTTGAACCGCTCAACGAAAGCGATCCACTTCCCGTCGGGTGACGGAACGATCTCCGTCGCGTTCTCTGACCTGAAGTGCGTGCGCTCGTCGGCCCCGCTGCGCTCGACGCTCTTGAGCACCCGCGCGTCATCTTCGTTCATGATGAAGGACACGCGTTCGCCGGTATGGTCGAAGCGTGGCGCGGTTCCGGTCCGCCGCACGAGCACGGGATCGCCCGAGCCTTCGAACGGTACCACGTAGATACCCACGTGCACCCCGTGTGTGGGTCCCCGCCTCGTGTCGCCCGCGACCGACCGGTAGACGACCCAGCGCCCGTCCGGTGAGAAGGACGGCTCCGTGTAGTGGCCCGGCCGCACCACGATGTCCCGCGCGTCCGACCCGTCCACCCGCGCGACCCGCACCCGCCCCCGCTCCGCGTCCGACCAAGTCGTGTACACAATCCACCGCCCGTCGGGCGAGAAATCCGGATCCAACTCGATCAGGTCGTCGTCGGTCAGCCGGCGCGGCGTCCCATTCGGGAGCTGTGCGTGGTACAGGCGTCCGACAGCACTGTAGGCGACCGCACCGCCGTCCGGTGCCGTGGTCACATCGCGGAGCATGCGCACATCGAACTGATCCGGCGCCACGTCGTGTGGGAATCGGAGCGCATCGTGCACCTGCTGCTCCACCTCCGCACGGAATGGGATGTGCACGGCCTCGCCTGTCGCCGCATCGATCCGCCAGAGCTTCCCCTGACCCCACACCACGATGCTCGCCCCGTCCGGACTCCACGCGTACTGCGGATAGACGCCGTGGATCGACCAGATCTCCTGATTGTCTCGATCCAACCCACCCCACAGCGCCCATTCCTCACCAGTATCCAGATCCCGCAGATACAGCGTCGTCTCGTAACGAATGCGGCGGATGAATGCCAGCAGCCGGCCGTCCGGCGACACCTGGGGGGTGATGGCACCACCGGCACCGCCAGCGACGGTACGCTCCTCGCCCGTCTCGAGGTCGCGGCGAATGACGGAGTAGATGCCGGCATAGGGATCCTTGTTGTACTCGAACGTCTGTCCCGGTGTGACATCCTTGCTGTAATAGAGGTGCCGTCCGTCCGGGGAGAGGGCCGGTTCGCCGGCATCCTTCTGCCACCCGTTCTTCTCGGTGACCTGGAGTCCCTTGCCACCGCCAACGTGGTACATCCACACCTCGCCCGCACCGAGCGACCGCTGCTCGACAAAGTGCTTGCGCACGAAGATGTAGTCGCCGTCCGGATGCCAGGCCGGACTGTTCACGTCCCGCTCGGCTTCCTCGGTGATCTGTCGCAGCTCGCCCGTCTGGACCTCGAGGATCCAGATGTTGTTGTTACCATCGCGGTCGCTGGTGAACGCAAGGTGGGAGCCGTCGGGACTGAACCTCGGCTGCACATCGAACGCGGGCCCGCTGGTGAGGCGCTGCGCCGCACCACCGTCGACCGGCAGCAGGTACAGGTCGCCGAGGAGATCGAAGACGAGTTGTCGGCCGTCCGGCCGCACGTCGACATTCATCCACGTGCCCTCATCGGTCTCGAACCGAACCGTCGTCGTGGGGCCGAAGGCCTGGCCAACGTCCCAGTCATCGCTGCTCTGGGCAAGCACCGGGGTGGCCGATCCGATCGCGATACACGCGGCGAGGAGTTGGTGGCGAAGACCGTGGGGAATCATGGGCCGCTCTCGGCTGTTGGGATGTGAGTCGGTACGAATGGACGGCGAAAAGGTACTCGCATACAAACCTGCACGTTCAGGTCGAGGCATGCTACATTCCGGGGTCGTTGACCCACGTGGACACCCATTCCTCCCGACATCGAGGTATCTGATGAAGCGTCTCCTTTTCGCGCTCGCGTTCGTGGCAATCCCCGCAGCACCCGCCCTCGCCCAGGACATGCATGACGGGCACGGCAGGGCTGCGATCGGCGCCCTCGAGAACCAGTGGAAGAGCATCACCGGTTACATCCTGCAGGTCGCGCAAGAGACCGCGGAAGCCGACTACGGCTACCGACCGACTGAGGATGTCCGAAGCATCGGAGAGATGATCGGCCACGTAGCCGGCGCACAGTACATGATCTGCGCGGCTGCCATGGGGGACGAGCCGCGCGCCGAGGACGCCGTTGAAGAGGCAGCCAAGACCAAGGATGCGTTGGTGAAGGAACTGCTGGCGTCCATGGAGTACTGCGAAACGGCCTACGCCAAGTCGGACATGGCTCTCCAGAATGACGTGAGCCTCTTCGGCATGGACATGACCGGCTTCGGCGCCCTCGTCCTGAACACCACGCACAACGGCGAGCATTACGGCAATCTGGTCACCTATCTGCGGATGCGCGGTGATGTACCCCCTTCCAGTCGTGGAGGGATGTAGTTGGCAGGTGCCGGACCCGGCGACGGCCCGGACGCGACCGACCTCGCGTCTGGGCCGACACGCTGGCTGTTGGTCACGTGCGGCTTCGTATTCGTCGGTCTCGCCGCCGTCGGAGCCGTTCTTCCCGTCCTCCCGACAACTCCCCTGCTCCTCGTAGCAGCAGCCTGCTTCGCCCGTTCGTCCCCGAGGTTCTACAACTGGTTGTTGGCCAACCGCGTGTTCGGCCCGCTGATCCGTGAATGGCGGGCGACGGGCAGCATTCCGCTCGCGGCCAAGGTCTGGGCGGTGACGTTGATCGTGCTGATCGGCGGTATTTCCATGGTGTTCTTTGTGCACCTGTGGTGGGCCCGGATCGTCATGGGCGGCTCGCTCGGCGCGGTGATCATCTGGTTGGTGGCGAGGCCAACGGCGAAGAGACGCTAGACGGCACGGGCGGTAGGACGGTGAACGGCGGGTCGGCAGGGTGGTGTCTTCCGGCGGGGGCACATCGCGACCCGGCTTGACGCTCTTCCCGCACCGCTCTCATGTTCAGGTACTGGCCTTCCCCTTCCGACATCCGCCACCGGGAGGGCGATCGGGTCCGACCCCAACTGTGGAGCGGCGTGCGCCGATGCAGCAGCCCACCGAGAACACCGGCCCCGACGTCCAACTCAATCTCAATGTCCGCGGCCTGAATCCGTCGGCCACCATCGCGATCAACGAACGCTCCAACGCGCTGATGCGCGAAGGTCGGCGGATCTTCAAGCTCGGGCTGGGGCAATCCCCCTTCCCGGTGCCTGAACCGGTGGTCGAAGCGCTCCGCCGCCATGCGGCCCAGAAAGACTACTTGTCCGTCCAGGGACTGCTGCCGCTGCGGGAAGCCGTGGCCGCCCATCACTGTCGCGTGTTCGACTTTGACCGGTCGCCGCAGGACGTCCTCATCGGGCCGGGCTCGAAGGAGCTGATGTTCCTCTTACAGTTGGTGTACTACGGGGACCTGGTGATCCCAACGCCCACGTGGGTGTCGTACGCCCCACAGGCGCAGATCGTCGGTCGAGCGGTGCGCTGGCTGCCGACCCATGTGGAAGACGACTGGAAGCTGCGGCCCGAACAACTCGACGCACTCTGTCGGAGCGATCCCGGCCGGCCGCGGCTCGTCATTCTGAACTATCCGAGCAATCCAACCGGCGTGACCTATCGATGGGACGAGCTGGAGGCGATCGCCGAGGTCGCGCGACACTACCGGCTCATCGTACTCTCCGACGAGATCTACGGAAGGCTGCACCACGAGGGGCAGCATCGTTCGATCCTCGATCTCTACCCGCAAGGAACGATCTTCAGCGGCGGCCTGAGCAAGTGGTGCGGCGCCGGCGGATGGCGTCTCGGGTTGTTCGTGTTCCCGCCGAATTTGCGGTGGCTGTTGCAGGCGATGGCGTCGGTCGCGAGTGAGACCTTCACCTCGACGTCGGCCCCGATCCAGTACGCGGCAATCGAGGCATTTGAGGATCATCCGGAGATCGAGCGGTATTTGCGCAATGCCCGTCGCATCCTCCGCGCGCTGGGACGCACGCTGAGCGGCGCGCTCAACGATGCCGGCGCGCATGTGCCGCCGCCGCAGGGCGGGTTCTACCTCTTCCCGGATTTCTCTCTACTTACCGAGCGCCTGCGCCGTCGGGGAATCCGTACGTCGACCGAACTGTGCGAGGCGTTGTTGGAGGACACCGGCGTTGCCACACTTCCGGGTGCGGCGTTTGGACGCCCCGACGCCGAACTGACGGCGCGCTTGGCATACGTCAACTTCGACGGTGCGGCTGCCCTGGATGCCGCCGCTGCCGCGGGGCCCGACGTCGAGCTCGACGACGAGTTTCTGCGCACGCACTGCGCAGACACGATGGAAGCCGTCGATCGCACCTGTGACTGGGTCCACTCGATTCTGGAGCCACCGCGGTGATCGTACCGCGCGACCCACCGCGCTCCGCTGCCGCGCGGCGGCAGGACGCCGACTGGACGCAGTACATCGAGCATCTCTCCCGCGACCCGAAGCCCTTCGCTACTCAGCATGCGCGCTTTGCCACCATCTTTGCCGGCCGACGACCGCAGGACGGCCCACCGCTGGTGTGGCAACCCACACCGTCGGTCGTGGATGCGTCCAACCTCGCGCAGCTGATGCGTGCGACCGGCTTCGGCGAGTACGCGGATCTCCATCGCTGGAGCATTGAGGATCGCACGGGCTTCTGGACCGCGGTCCTGCGGGAGCTGCCCGTCCGGTTCACGACTCCGCCGTCGGCAATCCTCGATGGGAGCGGCGGACCCACCGCTACGGCGTGGCTGCCCGGTGCGAAACTGAGCTGCGTCGATGCGTGTTTCGCCGCGGACGGCCGGCGCACGGCCATCGTCTTCGGGAGCGAAGACAGGGAAGAGCTCCGGTCGGTCACGTACGCCGAACTGTCCGGATTGGTGGATCGGTTCGCGCGCGGGCTGCGGCGCCGGGGGCTCGCGGGCCGCGGGGTCGCCCTGTACATGCCGATGACAGTCGAATGCGTTGCTGCGTACCTGGGCGTCATCAGCGCGGGTGGATACGTCGTGAGCATCGCGGACAGCTTCCAGGCAGGCGAACTGCGCACCCGATTGGCCCTCGGTGGAGCCGAAGCGGCCGTCACCGTCTCCAGTTACCAACGCGGTGGCCGGATCGTGACACCGCATGCGCGCCTCGTGGCGGCCGACGGTCCGCCCGCCATCGTGGTGACCGGTGTCGACGGTCCGCCACCCACGATGCGCCCGCACGACTGCACGTGGGGCGACATCCTTGACGCATCGGAGGAACCCGGCGCCCATGTGATCGGGTCGGGCTCCGATACCATCAACGTGCTGTTCTCGAGCGGAACGACGGGGACACCAAAGGCCATCCCGTGGACGCACCTCACTCCGCTGAAGAGCGCAATGGACGGGCGCTTCCATCAGGACATCCACCCGACGGATGTCGTCGCCTGGCCCACCAACGTCGGGTGGATGATGGGTCCGTGGCTCATCTTCGCCACGTTCCTGAACAGCGCGACGATGGCGCTCTTCGAGGGCAGCCCAACGACCGCCGAGTTCGTGCGGTTCGTCACGCGCGCCGGCGCGTCCGTGCTCGGAGTGATCCCTGCCGTGGTGCGTGCCTGGCGCCGTGACGGCCTCGTCGATCGCCAGGCGTGGAGCGGCGTGCGGCTCTTCAGCTCGACGGGTGAGGCCTCAGCACAGGAGGACTACCTCTGGCTCATGAGCCGCACCGGATACAGGGCGCCGGTGATCGAGTACCTGGGTGGAACGGAGATCGGAGGCGGACACATCACCGGCACCGTGATGCAACCGGCATCACCCGCGACGTTCACGACGCCGGCGCTCGGGATCGACGTGGCCCTCCGCACCGATGCGGGATCCTGGGCTGCACCGGGTGAGGAGGGCGAGCTCTTCCTCGTCCCCCCGGCGCTCGGCCTCTCGGACCGCCTACTGACGCAGGACCACGACGCCGTCTACTACCGTGACTGCCCTGTCGGCCCCGGCGGCGTCCCGTTGCGCCGCCACGGAGACCAGATGGCGCTCCTCCACCAGGGGTTCACTGCCGCCCGCGGGCGTGCCGACGACACGATGAACCTCGGGGGCATCAAGGTGAGTTCGCGGGAGATCGAGCGAGTGGTCGAAGCACACCCGGCGGTGTACGAAAGCGCGGCCGTCGCGGTTCAGATCGGGGGCGGCGGCGCGGACCACCTCGTGCTGTTTACCGTTCTGCGGGAACCGCTCGACCTGGCACAGCTGCATGCGGAACTCGCGCGAGCCATCGCGACGTCGCTCAACCCACTCTACCGCGTACACGACGTGGTTGCGGTGGACGCCCTCCCGCGTACCGCGTCGAACAAGGTGATGCGGCGGGAGCTGCGGCGGCGATACGACGGACGGTAACGACGGTAGGACAGCAGGGATGTCACGACACCCTTCCCCCGCACGCGGTC
>JBDHJO010000136.1:0-15283 GCA_039586875.1 Gemmatimonadota bacterium
TTCCATCCAGAACGATGGCGAAGGGCTTTTTGACGTTTCGTCGGGTTACGTTTCCGAACTTCCTGCCGCCCACCGGGTCGAACCTGAAGGATGGCGATGGTTGGGGTGGGCTGGTCGGCCATGACGTTCTCGACTTCGGTCGGAGTGTTGAGTTGACCCGCGGTGCACGCGGGCACCCACAGGACGGCTAATCAGGCGGTCATGCCCTGCAACACGCGCTCGAGCCGAGAACGAACATCGTCGGCGATCGGCGTGACGCGATCGTCGCCGGTCACGGCCAACTGCGAAACCGGATCGATGGCGCTCACGATGCTGTGGTTCGGATCCTCGGCAGCGTAGACAACCACGTTGCACGGCAGGAGGAGGCCGATGTCCGTAAGCGTTGACAGCGCCCGGTGAGCCAGCGGGGGGTTACATGCGCCCAAGATGACGTACGGCCTGAAATCCACGTCGATCTTCTGCTTCAAGGTCGCCTGCACGTCGATTTCGGTGAGGACCCCGAAACCCTCCTTCTTCAGTTCGTCTCGCGCCCGCTGCACGGCCTCCGCGTACGGCAACGCCACCTCCACCTGTATGCCATAGCCTATGTCCTGTAATGGCATAGTCTTACTCCTCTTTAGGGTATGCCGGCAGCCCCACGAACTCCGCACCAGTTTCAACCTGCAAAAGATACCCTACGCAATCGCGTGCTGCAGGACCCGATGCGCGTTGACCAAAGGGGAGTGGATTGCTAGAATTCCCGCGGCTCTTGCTGGCGAAAGAGCCGCCCATTCGTCGTAGGATTACCGTTCGCGAACAACGTCTCTCGGTCAAGGAACGACCTATCAGACATCCCAACGGTGCGCGGGGACCGGCTGCGGTGCTGCTCCTTGCAGTGACGACGGTTCTCCTTTCGGCGTGTGCCGGAGAGTTCCCGCAGTCATCGCTGCATCCGACGGCCGATTTCAGCCGAGACATCGATGTGCTGTACCGCACCATCTTTTGGTGGGCGGTCGGCGTCTTCGTCGTCGTCGAATCGGCGCTGCTTTTCGTCATTCTGCGGTATCGGGAACGTCCGGATTCGCCTGAACCGCGGCACATCCACGGAAGCACGGTGCTGGAGGTGGCGTGGACGCTGGCTCCAGCGGTCGTGCTCGTGTTCATCGCCGTCCCGACCATTCGCACGATTTTCAAGACGGAAGCCCCGTTACCTGCCGATGCGCTCGAGGTCGAGGTCATCGGGCATCAGTGGTGGTGGGAGTTCCGGTATCCGGAACTTGGGCTGACCACCGCGAACGAGATGCATGTCCCGCAAGGGCGGAAGATCGCGCTGACGATGACGTCCGACGATGTCATTCACTCGTTCTGGGCGCCGAAGCTCGGCGGCAAGCGGGATGTGATCCCCGGACGGACGACGCGGATTGCCTTCGCGGCGGATTCCGTTGGCGAGGTCTACGGGCAGTGCGCGGAGTTCTGCGGTGATTCGCATGCCAACATGCGCTTCCGGGTGATTGTGGATGATCCGTCCGGGTTCGACACCTGGGTGCAGAACGAGCTCTCGCCTCCGGCGGCGGTCGACTCGTTGTCCGCCCAAGCGCAGGCCGGCGCACAACTCTACATGACCAAGGGTTGTCTGGCCTGTCACGCGATCACGGGACGCTCGGCGGGCGTGCTGGGTCCGAACCTCACCCATCTCGCCACGCGCGGCACGATTGCGGCGGGCATCCTGCCCAACGATGCAGATGGCCTCGCGCGGTGGCTCAGGAATCCCCCGCTCGAGAAGCCCGGGAGCCTGATGCCGCAGATCCCGCTCACTGAAGACGAGATCGCGTCCCTCGTGGCGTATCTCCAGACTCTGAATTAGCGAGGACCACGGCATGACTTCAGTCGCCATGGATCACGCACCGGCGAGCACGGCGTCCTTGGGCGCCCGGGTCTGGAGCTGGGTCACGACGACGGATCACAAGCGGATCGGCGTGCTGTACGGCGTGACGGCGTTTGTGTTCTTCCTGCTCGGGGGCTTGGAAGCGTTGCTCATCCGCGCCCAGCTTTCGTCGTCCGGCAACACGCTCGTCAGTGCCGAGACCTACAATCAGCTCTTCACGATGCATGGCACGACCATGGTGTTCATGGCGGTCATGCCGTTGTCGGCGGCGTTCTTCAATTTCGTCGTGCCGCTGCAGATCGGTGCGCGCGACGTCGCGTTCCCGAGGCTCAATGCATTCAGTTACTGGGTGTTCCTCTTGGGCTCCCTGTTCATGAATGCCGGGTTCCTCATCGGTGCCGCACCCAACGCCGGATGGTTCGGCTACGCCAATCTCACGTCCTCGCAGTACTCGCCCGGGCTCCACGTCGATTTCTGGGTGTTGGGACTCCAGATCCTCGGCATCGCCTCGATCGCAGCGGGCGTGAATTTCATCGTCACGATCGTGAACATGCGGGCACCAGGCCTCCGGTTCATGCGCCTGCCCGTGTTCACCTGGATGACGCTCGTGACACAGTTCCTCGTCGTCACCGCGTTTCCGGTCATCACAGTCGGGCTGATCTTCCTGACCTTCGATCGGATGTTCGGCACGACGTTCTACTCCGTCGCCGCCGGCGGTGATGTCCTGCTCTGGCAGCATCTGTTCTGGCTGTTCGGGCATCCCGAGGTGTACATCCTCATCCTCCCCGCCATGGGCATCGTGTCCGAGGTGATCCCAACGTTCTCGCGGAAGCCGTTGTTCGGGTATGCCATCGTCGTGTACTCCGGGCTTCTGATTGCGATTCTCGGGTGGGGCGTGTGGGCGCACCACATGTTCCAGGTGGGCCTCGGCCCGATCGCGGACTCGGTGTTTGCCGCGACGACGATGATGATCGCGATCCCAACGGGCGTGAAGATCTTCAACTGGATCGCGACCATGTGGGGCGGCAAGATTCGCTTCACGACACCGATGCTGTTCTCGGTCGGTTTCATCGCGATGTTCATCATCGGCGGGCTTTCCGGGGTGATGCACTCGTCGCCGCCGGCCGACCTCCAGCAGACGGACACGTACTTCGTCGTTGCGCACTTCCACTACGTGCTGTTCGGTGGTGCGATGTTCGGGATCTTCTCCGGCATCTACTACTGGTGGCCCAAGGTGACGGGGCGCCTGTTGAGCGAGCCGATCGGGAAGGCCCATTTTTGGCTGACCTTCATCGGCTCCAATCTCGCGTTCTTTCCCATGCACTTCATCGGGTTGCTGGGTATGCCCCGGCGGATCTACACCTATGATGAGGCGCTGGGGCTCGACACGATGAACTTGGTGGCGACGGTCGGAGCGTTCATCATGGGCCTCGGGGCCATCGTGTTCGTGATCAACGTGCTGTGGTCCCGGAAGCGGGGGGCTGTGGCCGGCGCGAACCCGTGGGAAGCGGCCACGCTCGAGTGGGCTATTTCGTCACCACCGCCGGTCTACAACTTCTCCGTGCTGCCTGAGGTCAGGAGTCGACTGCCGCTGTGGACCAAGGACGGGATGTCCGAGGTGCCGGAGGTGCCGCCGGAGCCGGTGCACGTGCCCGATGGATCGTTCTGGCCCCTGATTGCATCGCTCGGCATCGTCGCCATCGCAATTGGGGCGATCGCCAAAACACTGCTCGTCACACTCGGCGGAGCGGCAGTACTGCTCGTGGCGATTTACGCGTGGTCCTTCGAGCCCTTCGAGGTCTGATATGTCCACAGCTGCTCACTACACCAGCACGGGGCTCGATAACCGAAAGCTCGGCTTCTGGACCTTCATCGGGTCGGAGTGCCTGCTGTTCGGATCGCTGATATCGACGTATCTCGTATATCAGGGCCGGAGCGTCTCCGGGCCGACGCCACACGAAGTCCTCGACATACCGCTCACGTCCGTCAGTACGTTCGTCCTGCTGATGTCGAGTCTTGCCATGGTGCTCGCGCTGGCGGCGGTCACGAGGGGAGACAAGGTCTGGTCACGCGTGTGGCTTGCGTCCACCGCCGGGTTGGGGTTGGTCTTTCTCGGTTTTCAGGCGTACGAGTTCACGACGTTCGTGCACGAAGGCTTGAAACTCCAAACGAATCTCTTCGGCTCCACCTTCTTCGTCCTGACGGGCACGCACGGGGCACACGTTGCTGTCGGCGTGCTCTGGCTGCTTACGCTGCTCGTCCGATCGTTTCAGGGGAAGCTCGGGCCCGATAAGGCAATGGTGGTCGAGGTGTCGGGGTTGTACTGGCACTTCGTCGACGTCGTTTGGATCGTGATCTTCACCGTCGTATACCTTCTGTCGTAGCGAGGACGCCCATGAGCGAGCAGGCTGAGCACAAGCACACGAGCGTCGGTACCTACCTCACCGTTGCAGCTGTCCTGACGGTCGTCACGCTCGTCGAGGTCGGCATCTTCTACGTCCCGGCACTGGCGCCCGTGCTGGCGCCAGTGCTGCTCACGCTATCGGCAGCCAAGTTCGCGCTGGTGGTGATGTTCTACATGCACCTCAAGGGTGACCACAAGCTGTTCACGGTGATCTTCACGGTTCCGCTGTTGATCGCGATGGCTGTCGTGGTAGCACTGCTGTTTCTGTTCGGTACGATCGCGCTGGGTTCGGCGGGCGCGTAACGCACGGCTCGAACACAACGCACGACCGCGCCGGATCCTTGGGGACCCGGCGCGGTCGTGTCGTGTGTGGGAGTGGCCTCGGTGTGCTTACGCCTTGTCCCACGTGTCGGATGACTCGACCGCGGCGCCCAGCGGGTGCTCGGCGAGACGTGCTCGCAGCACCGGATGCCGGCGCCAGATGTAGAACGCCATGATCACGCCGGCGATCCCGTCACCGACAGCGACACTCCACCACGCCAACTGGCCGAGTAGGGGCGGTCCGAGGATGAACCAGAGCGTGAAGAAGCCGAAGGCGAAAGCGGCGAACAGGACCACGGCGACGAAGAGCGTGGACGGAGATCGCTCTGCCTGACATGCGACCGCGGACGCGATGACCCCGACGACCACGAAGGCCAGCACGTGCACCATCGTGTAGGCGAGCACGGTCGGAATACCGATCTGCACGTCGGCGGCGCTGCGCGCGCCCCAGAAGATCGCCGAGCCGAGCATCGCGGGTGTGAACAGGGGCTGCCCCGCGATCGTGTCGATGATGAGGAACCACAGGGCGATGGCGGATGCTCCCAGGAGACCGACGATTACGCCCTCACTACCGACTCTGCGCCAATCCATGGCAGACCTCTAACGAGGTTGATGATTTGCGATACTTTCCGTCGAGTTTGAATAACATAACCTGTCGTCCGGAGCAGCGGTTCCTCCCCGTTGCGGCGTCGGGGCACGGAGGGGCAGATTCCCCCCGCCCCCTTGGGTCGGAGGGTCCAAGCAGTGAATGCACCGGCGGTGGTAGGACGACAAGGCGCCTTCGTCGAACTCACGAAGCCGAGGATCGTGGTGTTCATTCTCGCGACGGTGGCCGCTGGCTATTACGTCGGGGTGGAAGGCCCGATCACCGTGCTGGTGCTGGTGCATGTTCTCGCCGGTTCGGCGTTGGTGGCGGCGGGCAGCAATGCGCTCAACCAATTGCTCGAACGCCGCACCGATGCGCAGATGAAGCGAACCCGGCAACGGCCGCTCCCGGCAGGCCGGTTGCGCGTGTCGGAGTCGGCGGTCTTCGCGTGGGTGCTTGGCGTCACAGGCGTCGGGTACCTCCTGGCATTCACGAATCTCACCGTCGCGCTGCTCGCCGCCGCGACGCTGGGTTCATATGTGTTCGTCTATACGCCGCTTAAACGGCACTCCTCGCTCAGCACTCTCATTGGCGCGATCCCGGGTGCCCTACCGATCGCGGGGGGATGGGCAGCCGCGCGCGGTGGCCTCGGACTTGAGGCCTGGGTCCTCTTTGCGATCCTCTTTCTGTGGCAGCTTCCGCACTTTCTGGCGCTGGCGTGGCTCTATCGCGAGGACTACGCGCGGGCGGGCCTTCGCATGCTGAGCGTCACCGGTGGTGCGGAAACCACGTTCCGTCAGGCGCTCCTCTATGCCGTGGCCTTGCTTCCCGTGAGCCTCATGCCGACCGTCTTGGGCGCCACGGGTGCGATCTACTTCGCGGGGGCCGCTGTCATGACGATCTGGCTCGTGGTAGCGACGGTCGGGGTGATGCTCGACCACTCCCCGGAGCGGGCACGGCGGTTATTCCTCGTGACCATCGTCTACCTGCCGGTGATGCTCCTGCTGATGATTGTGGACAAAGTATGACGCTGCGCTGCCGCGCTGTGGTCGTGGTCGTGGCTTGCGCCGTGGCCGGCGCCTGCGCAGGGCCCGGCACCGGTGCGCTGCACCCGGAGGCTGCGGCGTTTGCCACGATACGGGAGCGGTACCTGGGCGGCGACTTCAGTGCGTCCCGAGACGATGATGACGCGACGTCCCGCCTTGGAGCCGACACCGAGCGCGAGGCGCTCGGTGCCGCGGGTCGATTGCGCCGTGCGCTCGCGGAGATCGATACGAGCCAACTGTCCACGGACGAGCGCGTGGACTGGCTGCTCCTCAACGCGCGAGCGGAGCGGACGTTCCTTGATACGGTGCTGCATCGGGGCGAGCGCGTGCCGAATCGGTACGTACCCCTGGGCGGTCTCTACTGGCGTGTGGCGGAGGAAGCATCGCCGGATGCCGCGGATTGGGTCTGGGCGGCCGAGCAACTCGAGGCAGCGCCGGCCATACTGGCCGTGGGCCGTGATCGCCTGCAGGCACCGCCTCCGCTCTGGATACGACTCGCCGTTGCGAACGCAGAGGGCACGGCGGATTTCCTCGATGTGGCGCTGCTCGAGCGCGTCGAGGAGGCGCCGGACTCGTTGCGACCCCGGCTGCGAAGAGCAGCGGCCTCTGCTCGGGATGCGCTCCGCTCCTATGCCGCGTTCCTGACGGACACGCTACCGCCCGGGGCCGTCGGCTCGTGGGCGGTGGGGAGCGCGTATTACGACCGGGTCTTGCGGGAGTCGAATTTCCTGCCCTATACCGCTGAGACCATGATCGAGGCGGGATATCGCGTCCACGAGGAGACGAAGGTCGAACTCGATTCCCTCGCGCGGGCAATCGACTCCACGAGATCCTGGCGTGAACTCGTGGACGAGATGCAAGGACGCCACCCCGAACCCGGCACCATCGTCGAGGCGTATCGCCAGGCATCACTTCGAGTGCTCGGCTTCCTGATTGCCCGTGATCTGATCCGTATCCCCCCGTGCGAGGAGCTGCTGTACGTCCCCACGCCGCCGGCACTGCGTGAGACGTATGCGTGGGGTGGCTACGGCGGGATTCGCGAGCGGGACAACGTTCTCTATGGGCGATTCTTCGCGACCGACGTCGTCGATGGAATGTCGCCTGACGAGGTGCGAGACAAGTTGCGCGCCCAGAGTTACGGATGGATCAGTGTGATCGCGTTGCACGAGGGATACCCCGGCCACCATCTCCAGTCGGTGTACGCGCGACAGCATCCCAACCGGATCCGGCGACGCTTCAGCAACACCTACTTCGGCGAGGGCTGGGCACTCTATGCCGAGCACTGGATGCGGCGGGCGGGGCTGTTCACAACACCCGACGAGCAATTGGCACAACTGCAGATGCGCCTCTGGCGCACCGCGCGCGTCATCGTCGATCCGTCGCTCCATACGGGGCGGATGAGCTATGAAGGAGCGGTGCAGTTCTTCGTCGACGAGGTGGGACTGACCCGGTCCGCGGCGGAAGCGGAGGTCAACCGCTATACCACGTGGCCGACGCAGGCGCCGAGCTACATCATCGGGTGGCTCGAGATCGAACGCCTCGCCTGAAACGGGATCTGCAGGATGCACTTGGTGACGCATTCGACGAACGACGATTCCACGAGGCCCTGCTCGAGCAAGGGAGTCTGCCGCTCGCCCTGCTCGCCCGAACGATCCGTGAGGCGCTGGGCGTGCTTCCTGCGGACTGACGGCGGCGGTACCACACGGGGCACCATATGCAGACGGCGCTCCGGCCGCGTGGCCGGAGCGCCGTCTGCCTTCTACTGCAGTGGGTGTCAGCCGCCCGCTCGGATTCTCACGACTCGTGTCTGTGTCAGCTGTCCCTGAAGGGTGAATACGCGGAGCGACACGATGTCACCGGCCTCCACGGAACTCAGGAGGTCGCGAAGTTCGCTGAGCGTCGTGACAGGCTCACCGTCGACGTGCGTGATCACGTCGATGATCCGCCGCTGCGGATCCGGGGGGGTGAGCTCGCCCCGGGCGGGCCCGTTCGGGTCCACGGCGACGACGACCAGTCCACGGTTCTCGCTTCCCAGGCGCTCGTCGATGGCCTCCATCTGTGCCGTCATCTCCTCGACCGCGACGCCCAACTTGTTCTGGAATGCGGGCTCCTCAGGGTCGCTCGGCTCCGCTGCCGCCACTTCCTGCGGTTCGGCATTGGCCTCGGTGAGCCGCACCTGGATCGTCTTTCGCTCACCGCCACGACGCGCGACGACGACGTCTACGACCTCGCCTGGGCGCTTGAACCCGACGACCTGCTGCAGCTGCGCGACGTAGTCGACACGGCGTCCATCCACCTCGAGAATGATGTCTTCTCGCTCGATACCGGCCTTGCGAGCCGGGCTGTCCGCTCCAGAGAACTCGACCACGAGGACGCCCCGGACGGCGTCGAGTCCGGCGTATTCGGCGTCCTCGTCGTCGGCGTCCTGCACCTGAATGCCAAGGGCTGCCCTCGTGACCTTGCCGTCTGCGATCAGCTGATCAGCGACGGTGCGCACGAGGCTCATGGGGATCGCGAAACTGTATCCGGCGTAGTAGCCCGTCTGGCTGGCGATGGCCGCATTCACGCCGATCACCTGCCCGCGGATGTTCACGAGCGGTCCCCCGGAGTTGCCCGGGTTGATGGCGGCGTCGGTCTGGATGAAGTCGTGAATTGTCCACTGACTGCGCTGCAGTCCTCGAAGGCCCCGGCCCCGGCCGCTCACGATCCCTGCCGTGACGGAGAACGAGAAGGCGTCGCCCAGAGGGTTGCCGATGGCCAGCACCCACTCTCCAACTCGGAGAGAATCGGAGTTACCAAGGGAGGCGGCAGGGAAATCACTGCCGTTGATCTTGATGACCGCGATGTCGGTGTCCGGATCGCGGCCGATGACATCGGCATCGAACTCGCGTCCGTCGAACAACTGCACCTCGATGCGGTCGAATCCCTCAACGACGTGGTTGTTCGTGATGATGTGGCCGTTCGGTGAGATGATGAAACCGCTGCCGGATCCGCCACGCGGTTGGTCCTGCCGTTCACGCGGTTCGATGAAGAACCGGTCGAACGGCGGTGGCAGGTCCGGGTGCCGCTCGTCCGTGCCGGTCTCGACGCGACGTTCCGCGTTGATGAAGACAACCGACGGGCGAACGGCCTCAGCCACGGCGGAAAACGCGTTCCCGAGATCGAGGACGGGCTGCGCGGCGGCGATGGGCGCCGGCCGCGACTGAATCACCTCGGACTGCGGCTGTTGCGCCAGGGAATGCTCCGGCAAGTCCACAACGGTGACGAATGCGGCTGCCAGGACAAGCGTGACGGCGACAAGGGTTCCGAAGCGCAACCACTCTTTGGTGCGAGACATCGTGCAGCGTACCTCAGTTGTCGTATGTGTTGGTTGTTCGGACGTTCAATAAGACCCCACACGGGAGCGGGAGTTTCCCCCCGCTCCCGTAGGGGGGGTCACCTAGGATTTGGAGTCGTCGACGATCTCGTAATCGGCCTCGACGACCTCTTCCTGACCTTCCGGTGCCTCGTCCGCTCCCGCGTCGGCCCCGCCCTCGGCGGAGGCTTCCGCTTCCTGGGCCTGAGACGCCTGATAGAGCGAGGCGCCGGCGGCCGAGTAGGCCTGAGAGAGCTCTTCGAGCGCCGAGGCGATCTGCCCGCCATCGCCCGCTCTGAGCGCACTCTTGGCCGACTCGATGGCCGCGTCGAGCCGCTCCTTGTGGGCAGCCTCGAGCCGGTCACCCCACTCCTTGATGTTCTTCTCGACTTCGTACACCAGGGTGTCGAGGCGATTGCGCTGGTCGATTTCCTCGCGGCGCTGCTTGTCGTCCGACGCATGCTGTTCCGCGTCCTTCACCATGCGGTCCACCTCGGAATCGGACAATCCGCTCGACGCCTCGATCCGGATCTTCTGCTCCTTGCCGGTCGCCTTGTCTTTGGCGGACACATGGAGGATGCCGTTGGCATCGATGTCGAACGTGACCTCGACCTGCGGCATGCCGCGCGGCGCGGGTGGGATACCGGTGAGCTGGAACCTCCCGATGGTCCGGTTGTTGATGGCCATCTCGCGCTCACCTTGCAGCACGTGGATCTCGACCGTCGTCTGGTTGTCCTCGGCTGTCGAGAACACCTCTGACTTCTTCGTGGGAATCGTCGTGTTGCGCTGGATGAGGACGGTGGTGACCCCGCCGAGCGTCTCGATCCCCAGCGACAGCGGCGTCACATCGAGAAGGAGAACGTCCTTCACCTCGCCGGCGAGCACACCACCCTGGATGGCGGCGCCAATGGCGACGACCTCGTCCGGGTTCACGCCCTTGTGCGGCTCCTTCCCGAAGAACTCCTTGACGATTTCCTGGACCTTCGGGATCCGTGTGGAGCCACCCACCAGGATGACCTCGTCGATCTCCGAGGTCTTGAGGCCGGCGTCCGCCAGCGCCTTCTCCATCGGCGGAATGGTCCGCTGGAAGAGGTCGTCGACGAGCTGCTCGAACTTGGCCCGCGTGAGCTGCACGTTCAGATGCTTCGGTCCCGACTGGTCCGCCGTGATGAACGGCAGGTTGATGTCGGTCTGCGACCGGCTCGACAGCTCCATCTTGGCCTTCTCCGCCGCTTCCTTCAGGCGCTGGAGGGCCATGGCATCCTTGGAGAGGTCGATGCCCTGGTCACGCTTGAACTCCTCGACCAGCCACATGATGACGCGCTGATCGAAGTCGTCGCCGCCGAGGTGAGTGTCACCGTTCGTCGCCTTGACCTCGAAGACCCCTTCGGCCAGCTCGAGGATGGAGATGTCGTACGTGCCGCCGCCCAGGTCGAACACGGCGACCTTCTCCTCGACCTTCCGCTCGAGGCCATACGCCAGGGAGGCCGCAGTGGGCTCGTTGATGATCCGCAGCACCTCGAGGCCGGCGATCTTGCCGGCATCCTTGGTGGCTTGCCGCTGCGCGTCGTTGAAGTACGCCGGGACCGTGACGACCGCCTTCTGGACCGAGTGGCCCAAGTAGTCCTCGGCCGTTTGGCGCATCTTTTGGAGTACCATCGCCGAGATCTCGGGGGGCGTGTACCGCTTGTCCCCGATCTCGACCGAGGCGAGGCTGTTCTGGCCCGATACGACCGTGTAGGGCACTTCCGAGATCTCGTTTTCGACCTCGTTCAGTCGGCGACCCATGAACCGCTTGATGGAGAAGATCGTGTTCTTCGGGTTGGTGATCGCCTGGCGCTTCGCAACCTGTCCGACCAGGCGCTCGCCGTCTTTGGTGAATGCCACCACCGACGGGGTGGTCCGCCCGCCCTCGGAGTTGGGGATGACGACCGGGTCTCCGCCCTCCATCACGGCGACCACCGAGTTGGTGGTGCCCAGGTCGATCCCGATTACCTTATCTGCCATTCGAACGTTCCCCCGTCGTTGAGGTGTAGATACTCACGGTGTGACAACGATGCAGTCGCAATGGCCGTACCACGAAATCCTGTCACAATGGCAGGGCGCATCGTGTGGTCGTTGGGTGTAACATTTTGTTTTTCAACGTTTTGCGGCGCATTCCATTGGTGAACTGATGTTTCCGTACCGCGATGACAACCCGACGATTCTGACACCCTACGTCACCGTGGCGGTGATCGTGGTGACATGCCTGGCATGGGTGGTCGTCCAGGGTGCCGGATCGCCGACTGCCCTGGCGCGTTCGGTGTGCGAGCACGGGCTGATCCCGGCCGATCTCCTGGGTACGGCGCGGCCGGGCACGGCGGTGCCGATGGGGCCGGGTATGGCGTGTCGGCTCGGTGGGGGCGGGGCGTGGGTGGGGGTCTTCAGCTCGATGTTCATGCACGGCGGCTGGTTTCACCTGATCGGCAACATGTGGTTCCTGTGGGTGTTCGGCAACAATGTGGAGGACGCCATGGGCCACGGCCGCTTCGTGGCATTCTACCTGCTCTGCGGGGTGCTGGCGGCCGCCGCGCAGGTCGTCGCCGACACCGAGTCGGTGGTTCCGATGGTCGGGGCCTCGGGCGCCATCAGCGGGATCATGGGTGCATATCTGGTGCTGTACCCCAAGGTCCGCGTCCACATGCTGATCTTCCTCGGGTTCTTCATCACAACGGTCGCCGTTCCGGCGTACCTCATGCTGATCTACTGGGCGTTCCTGCAGCTGGCCGGCAGTGTGCCGCAGGTGACCGGCGCAACCGGCGGGGGCGGCGTCGCGTTTCTTGCCCACCTCGGCGGGTTCGTCGCAGGGGTCGTGCTGATCAAGTTGTTCGCCAAGCCGGAGCTCGTCGCGGCTCACCGTGCGCGGCGCCAGATCAAGTTCCGCGAGTTCGCCGGTGATCGCTGGTATTGATCCGGTTCAGGCGTCGTAACGCATCGGCGTCCAGAGGCCGTGCGACTCGACAGGGCATCGAGAACGGGTAGCGCCCCTTCCTGGCCATCGCGTACCGGACCCCACCAGTCCGGTCGCGTGGCGCACGATCCCCCCGAATCACGCGTAGGCGCGATGAGACGCTTTATTGGCTCTTTATGGTGACTTTACATCCTCCATGTATTTTATGCGGTCGGCGCCCCTCCCTTGCAGACTGGTGATTGATGGTACGAGAGAAGATCCTCGTGGTCGAAGACGAGGCAGACATTCTGGAGGTGCTCGAGTATACCCTGGCCCGGGAGGGGTACCGTGTGCTGGGGTCGCGTGATGGGGCGGAAGCGCTGGTGCTGGCGCGCCGGGAGGCGCCCCGGCTGATCCTGCTCGACTTGATGCTTCCCGGGCTCGACGGACTTGAGGTGTGTCGACGACTCAAGGCCGACGCGGTCACCCGCGACGTGCCGATCATCATGGTGACGGCCAAGGGTGAGGAAAGTGACGTCGTGCTTGGGTTGGGGCTTGGGGCGGACGACTATGTCACCAAGCCTTTCAGCCCGAAGGAGCTCGTGGCCCGAATCAGGACCGTATTGCGCCGAGGGCCCTTGGTGGACGCGGATGGCACGCAGGCTCGCCTGGTGTTCCGCCACCTGACGATCGATCCCGAGCGGCACGAGGTAGCAGTTGACGGTGAGTCGATCGAGTTCACACCGACGGAGCTCCGATTGCTCCATCTCCTTGCCGCTCATCCGGGACGCGTCTTCACGCGGGATCAACTCGTGAGTCGGGTGATCGGTGAGGGCGCGTTCGTGATCCATCGAAACGTCGATGTGCATGTCCGGGGGATTCGCGCCAAGCTTGGCCGTCAACGCGACCGTATCGAGACCGTCCGGGGGGTCGGGTATCGGTTTCGCGACCCGAAGGGTGAGCAATGATCCGGTCGCCGTTCTTCTGGAAACTTTACGCGAGCTATGCGCTCCTGGTCATCGTGGGTCTCATTGTGGTCGGTACTCTCATGTCCCGCCGCATCACCGACGAGGTGTTTGCGGAGACGGAGACCCTGTTACGAGCTCGGGTTGCGCTACTGGCAGAACTTGCCGCACCGGTCCTCGACTCGGGCGCCACTGCGGCGTTCCAGGCAACGATCGAAGACCTCGGCCGGCGGACCGCGACGCGGTACACAGTGTTGGCCACGGACGGTTCCGTGCTCGCAGACTCCGACGAGGATCCCTCCACGATGGACAACCACGGTCAGCGGCCTGAGGTGCTGGCGGCTGCCGATTCGGGGTGGGGTGTTGCGACGCGTTTCAGTAAGACGGTCGCGGCGAGTCTCATGTACGTTGCGGCGGCTGTTGGTACGCCGTCGGCAACCCGCGGTTACGTACGGGCTGCGCTGCCCCTCACCGCGGTGCGGCAGCGCGTTGCCGACATCCGGTGGATCGTGGTCCTCGGCGGTACGTTGGCAGCGGCGGCGGCGTTGGGGATCGGCTGGTTCGTCACGCACCGGGTCACGGCCCCCCTCGTATCGATGCGTCAGGCTGCTGCCGCTATCGCAGCCGGCGACTATGCACAGCGGGTGGAGGCGCGATCCCGCGACGAGATCGGATTGCTCTCGAGCGCCTTCAATCGCATGGGCGAACAACTCGAGGATCGGATGCGCACGATCACGGAGGACCGGTCCAAACTCCTCACGATTCTCGGTGGCATGGTCGAAGGAGTGGTGGCGGTCGATGGAGATCGTTGCGTCCTCCATTTGAATGCCGCTGCCGGGCGAGGCGCTTGACGAGGCCTTGGCCGCCGCGGCGGAGGTCACGCGCGAAGTGTCCCTCATCGTCGGTGCACTGGAGCGCATCGTCCAGCTCCATGCGGCGCCGCTCGTCAATAGCAACGGCGATCGGGTTGGCGCGGTGTTGGTGATCCATGACGTCACGGAATTGCGACGACTCGAGCGAGTCCGCCGCGATTTCGTCGCCAATGTCTCTCACGAGCTCAAGACGCCGATCACCGCGATTCGCGGGTTGATCGACACCATCGTCCACGATGCCGATATGCCCGACGATGTGCGGTCACAGTTCCTGGTCAAGATTCAGAACCAGTCGCTGCGGCTTTCATCCTTGGTCGCCGACCTGTTGACGCTGGCCCGTCTCGAATCGACGGACGGGCTACTCGGAGCGGAGCGCGTGGACCTGCAGGAGGTGGTGGAGCGCTCTGCAGGGAACTTTCGGTCGAGTGCCGAGGCGAGCGCGATCGTACTCTCGGTGAAGGTCCCGGAGACGCAGGTCGTGGTCGACGGCGACGAGGATGCGCTGGAACTCTTGGTCAACAACCTCCTCGACAACGCCGTGAAATACTCGGGCAACGCGGGGACGGTGGAGGTATGCCTCCACGTCGACGGTCATGAGGCCGTATTGGAGGTTGCCGACAA
The DNA here is from genome assembly GCA_039586875.1 of Gemmatimonadota bacterium. GTDB lineage: Bacteria > Gemmatimonadota > Gemmatimonadetes > Gemmatimonadales > GWC2-71-9 > JAOTVV01. The sequence continues at coordinate 14,964 of JBDHJO010000136.1, forward strand.
CGGCGTGGGGATCGGTCCCGAGCACCACGACCGGATCTTCGAGCGCTTCTACCGCGTTGACCAGGCGCGCTCCCGCGAGTTGGGTGGCACCGGCCTCGGCCTGTCCATCGTCAAGCACATCTGCAAAGCCCACGGTGGTTCGGTGGGCGTCGAAAGCACCTTCGGTGCCGGCAGCCGTTTCTGGGTGCGTCTGCCGCTTACCGCGATCTGACCCGGAAATCTTATCCAGTCTTTACCGTCGCTTTACACAACAGCACTACCTTTCCGCTCGGTCATGGGACACTGAGAACTGCCCGATCCCAAGGGCAGATCACTGGTCT
>JBDHJO010000137.1:0-7729 GCA_039586875.1 Gemmatimonadota bacterium
TAATCTGGTGGAAGGCGCGGGAGCGGTCGGCCTCGCCGGCGTCATGAAACTCCGCGAGGAACTCCGCGGCAAACAGGTGGGGATCTTCCTGTACGGCGGCAACATCGATGCGGCAACACTGCGGAAGGTGATGGAGGGCGATATCGGACGGTAAGGACGCTAGGAGGGTACGAGAAGAGTGGCTGTTCGGTTGCGCGTAGCGCGAACCACTCCACGACCTGCCCCCTGTACCCCATACCCTACACTCTGTACCCTGCACCCTGCACCCTGCACTCTGTACCCTGTACCCCTACCCCCACAGAGTCGCTTCAGGCGGGAACAACGTGCTGCCCTCCGACCGAAGGCCCTCCGGGCGGTCGCGGGCGAGTAGCAGCGGCGCATCGAGGTCGACATACGCTGCGCCCGGTGCCAAGACCATCGCCGGTGCTACGCCTAACGAGGTACCGATCATGCACCCAACCATGATGCCGAAGCCGCGCAGCCGCGCGGCATCCATCAGGGCGCGTGCTTCGGTGAGCCCCCCCGTCTTGTCCAGCTTGATGTTCACGAGATCGTAGCAACCCACCAGCCGATCGAGATCGGAACGGGTGTGACACGCTTCGTCGGCCGTCACGGGGATTGGACGATCCAGCTCGCGGAGCACCTCGTCGTTCGAGGCGGGAAACGGTTGCTCGATCATGTCGACGCGAAGATCCAACAGTCGCGGGACGGCATCGTGAAACATGCTGGGCGTCCACGCTTCGTTCGCGTCCACGATGATGCGGCTCGTCGGCGCCGCCGCCCGCACCGCCGCGATCCGCTCGAGGTCGCCGTCACCGGTGAGCTTCAGTTTGAGGAGCGGCCGATGCGCTGCGTCGCGGGCGGCCGCTCCCATCACCTCCGGCGCATCGAGACTGATCGTGTAGGCCGTCGTGACCGGGCCTGGCGCGGCCATCTCTGCAACGTCCCACACCCGCCGCCCCGCCCGCTTCGCCGCAAGGTCCCACAACGCACAGTCGACGGCGTTCCGGGCGGCACCGGCCGGCAGCAGTTCCTGCAGCGCGTCTCGGTCCGCGCCGTCGCGCAACGCGGGGATGAGCGCCTCGATGGCGGCCACGACTCCTTCGACGGTTTCGCCGTAGTGCGGATACGGCACACACTCACCCCGGCCGCGCGCGTCTCCGTCGGCCATCTCGACGATCACGACACGCGCTTCGGTTCTGGCACCCCGCGCGATGCGGAACACGCCGCGGATCGGCCAGGACTCGGCACGAACGGTGACGGTGAGCACGTAGCGCATCCTCTCCGATGAAGATTGGATGAATTCGGATCGATGGTCCGCCGTTCACACTGTTCCGATCTCGGACCGCCCGGAGTTTACGCGGGGCCCAAAATCTTCGCCATAATCTCAGAGTTTCTTCAGTATGTGACCCTTAGGTTCGCGTTGCGTCTACGGGGGAAGGAGCGGTCCTTCCAACTGGGGTGGTGAAACGCTTCGGCGTGTGAGGAGACGCGTAGGCTGCCCTGCACGCACGTGCGAGCAGCGTACGACCGATGTGCAGCACCGCCCGGTGTTGCGCTGACGTATAGACGGCACCCTCCGGAGCTTCGGCTCTCGGGGGGTGTCGCGCGTTCTGGCTTCGCGATCCACTCATCCGCGTTTGAGCGCATTCGGGCCGAACTTGTCGCGCGCCTCATCGATCGCGTCTGCGAGGCGTCGATCACGCTCCGTTTCGAGTGCCGCCGCATCGTCCGGCTCGAACAATCGCAGTTGCTCATCCGTCTCGGCGGCTCCGAAATGCGAGAGCGCAACGCCGATCAGCCGCGCCGGCACCGCGCGGGCCGCCCGGAGCTTCGCCAGGAGCGCGCACGCCGTTTCGAAGATCACGCGCTCGGTGGTGACCGGTTCGTGCAGCGTCCGGCTCGACTGGCGGTCCCGGAAATCCTTGTCCCGAACGCGCACCGAGATGGTACGCGCGACGTACCCGTGCCGTCGCAAATCCGACGCCGCGCGGTCGCTCAACTTGAGCAGCTCCCGGCGGAGCACCTCGTCATCGTCGATGTCCACCGCGAACGTCTCGTCCCGCGAGATCGACTTTGCCCGCGCGCGACCGACGATTGGTGTGTGGTCGCGTCCGCGAATTCGGTCGAACAACCACGCACCCGCCCGCGCGCCGAACCACGACTCGAGGGTTGCACGGTCATGGGCAAGGGCATCGCGCACGGAGAACAGTCGATAGCGCGCCAATCGCTCTTGGAACCGGGGTCCGATCCCTGGGATGTCCGAAAGCGCGAACGACGCGAGGAACGACGCTTCGGTGCCCGGCAGCGCGATCAGGACGCCATCGGCGTCCGGTGTCCGGTGTGGTTTCGCCCGACCGGCAGCAAGCTTGGCGATCAGTCGGTTGACACCGCCTCCGATCGATACCATGACCTGCGTCTCATCGAGAATCGTCCGACGGATCCGCCGTGCCGTTTCCTCGAGGGACTCTCCAGCGTAGAGCGCCTCCGTGCCGGACAGGTCAAGGTACATCTCGTCGATCGAGGCCGGCTCGACGACGGGCGTGAAGCGTTCGAGGACGCCGACGATCCGGCGACTCAGCTCCGAGCACGCCTTCCGCGGCACACCGACCACGGTCGCGTCGGGACACAGGCGAAGCGCGCGCGCTGTCGGCATGCCCGAGCGCACGCCAAAGTGGCGGCAGGCATACGCCGCCGACGTGACGACGCCCCGCCCGCTCGGCGAGCCACCGACGAGCAGCAACTCGATCTTGCCGGCCCCCTCCGGATCCATGAGCCGCGCGACCTGGACATAGAATGCGTCAGCGTCCACCTGCAGGATGCGGGGCGCACGGGAATCGGTCGCTGCAGGTGCGGGGCCGGGGGGGTCGGACTGCGGGGGCGGCGTCTCGAACATGAGGGGTAATGTTGCCGCCGCCGACACCTGGAGCAAACGCGGCGGATCCGGCATGGCCGAAGCCGCGTGGGCGCCAACGCGCGCTGCAGGGGAGAGGGGGGCTCGCTGCGGATGGGCTGGGGAGCCAGCCCCCAACCCACCGACCAGGGTGGTGCGTCGGTTACACTAAGGGTTCGGCGCGGTGTCCTCGAACTCCCATGACACGAGCTCGGCTGCGACGCCGATGCCTTCCTTGCCTGGCTTCGTGCGAATGACCCGTGCCCGGCACTGCAAGCGCTGCTCCTGGCCCTCGCGAGGCAGCACCAGCGAGAAGGAGAGCTCCGTCCCCTCCTCGATCGTTTCGGGCAGCACGAAGAACATGCCACCGGCACTGGCGTCGGCGGTCCAGCCCGTCCCGTGGTCGGATTCGACGCGCACACGCATCGGATAGCGACGGGATTGCCGCCGCTCTGATCCTCGACTCTGCATGCTGCGCAATGTCGGGACCCGACCGCCGTTCCGCCAGCCCCCTGACCGTGATAGACCCTATGCCGATCGGGTTATGAACACCATGGCGTCGTCACCACCGGTGTGCCACATTCCAACGGACCTCCGCCGGTGACCGGATTCCCGCGATGCCCCACACCGACCGATTCGAAGCCGCGAGCAGCTGCCTCCTCCGCTGGACGGAGTTGGCCGCCAGAAGCCTTGGCGCCGGTCGAGCCATCACCGTCTGGGAGGAAGCGGACGAGCCGTGGGTCGAGATCATCGACTGGACGGACGGACGGCGCTCGGTGGAGCGGACGCCGCCTGCGAGTCTGGATCCGGTGGTCCGCGCCTCGGTTCCTGACCTCTGTTATTGGCCCGGCTCCCGGGCCGAAGCGCTGAACCTTCCCGACGGCTCGACACAGCCGATCGATGGAGCACCACTGGGGGAACCGCTCGCCTCCCGCATCGGTCATGCGGACGTGGTGGTCATGCGGGTGAGCATCGGCACGATCTCCGGATGTCTCGCAATCTCGGCTCTACCCGCCGTCCCGGAGGCGGCGACGTTCGCGCTGGCGACGTGCATCAAACAGGAGATCACCCACACCCTCGAAACGGCCCTGGCGGCTCCCGATGTCCATGCCGACGCTCGCTTGGAGGAGCGCATGCGCTTGGCTCGCGAGCTGCATGATGGCGTGGCGCAGGCGCTCACGGCGATCGGCCTGCACCTCCGTGCCGCCGAGCGCCTCCTCGAAACCTCTGCCGACGATGCACGGGCGAAGCTGACGCTCGCACGGCAACTCGTGCTCGTCGAGCAGCGGGACCTCCGCTTCTTCATCCGGGACCTCAAGCCGGCACCCCTCGGCGCGCTGGAAAGCGCCACCACACTCTCGACGCTGCTGTCCGAGCTCAGCGCACGGTTTCGGAGCACGTGGGGCCTCACCGTCGAAGTGCAGAATGACCTGCCCGACGGCCTCGATTCGCAACTGCGCTACGAGATCTACCGCATCATCCAGGAAGCGCTGCTCAATGCGGCGCGGCACGGTGAGGCCACGTTCGCCGACGTGACGCTCACCCACGCGGACGATCACGCGAGCATCACGATCAGAGACAACGGGCGGGGATTCGCCTTCCAAGGCCACTTCGACCATTGGGAGCTGACCGCGCAGCAGCGAGGCCCCGTCGTGCTCAAGCAACGCGTCACCGGCGTCCGCGGGATCCTTGCGATCACCTCGACCGAGGCGGGTGCCACCCTCGACATTCACATACCACTCGGGACCACCGAGGAGCAGCATGCCGATTCGGATTCTCATAGCGGATGACCATCCTATCGTCCTGAAGGGCCTTGCCGAGCTCTTCGACGCGGAACCCGACGTGTCTGTCGTCGCGAAGTGCGTGAACGGCGAGGAGGCTGCGAAGGCGCTGCATCAGGAGATGCCGGATATCGCTGTGCTCGACCTCCATATGCCCGGGAGGAACGGCCTCGAGTTGTTGCAGGAGATCCGGCGCACCCGTGTCCCCACTCGCCCGATCCTGCTCGCAGCCTCCCTCGAACCGCAGGAAGTCGTAGAGGCCACGCGCCTGGGCGCGCGCGGCATCCTGCTCAAGGAGTCGGCACCGGAAGATCTGCTTTCGTGCATTCACCAGGTCTTCGCGGGCGAGCGCGTGATCCCCGCACCATGGTTGAACCAGGCGCTCGACGAGATGTTACGACGGGAAGCGGCCGCACAGTCGCTCTCGGACGACCTGACGCCACGCGAGGTCGAGCTCGTTCGCATCGCCGCGCAGGGCCTGACGAACCGGGAGATCGGGGCACGACTCGGTATCAGCCCCGGCACGGTGAAGATCCACCTTCACAACATCTACAAAAAGCTCGGCGTGAAGAACCGTGTCGAGCTCACCTTGTTTGCGCAGTCGCGCGAGCTCGTCTGACTCCTCGTACTACCACGGCGCCCGGAACAGCCGGCCCCAGCGAATGGCGGTGAGGAACGGCAACGGCCGCCAGTGCTTCGGGTTGAAACTGTAGTAGATGAACATGGGGCGCCCCATCACGTTTTCTCGGGGCAGGAAGCCCCAGTGGCGCCCGTCGTACGACGCATCCCGGTTGTCCCCCATGAGGAAGAGATGGCCTGCGGGTACGACCATCGGTCCCCAGGTCCGCAACGTCGGCCAATAGCTCTCAGCGTCGACCGCATCCGTGAGATGCGGCTGCTGCCACTGCTTGGTGCGCACCTGCTGTTGTGCATCCATCGCAGCCGCAGGATTCACGTGCTGGGTATAGGACTCGGGGACGTGCCGACCATTGCGGTAGAGCGAATCGGACCGCAACTCGAGGGTGTCGCCGGCCACACCGATCACGCGTTTGACGATGGCGAGCACCGGCTCCTCGACACCGCGCAGCACGATGAGATCGCCCGCGTTCGGATCTCCGAACTTCGGCGTGGGAATGCCGAGCAGGGGTACCTTCGAACCGTAGACCGCTCGATTGATGAAGAGCCAGTCGCCTTCGTACATCGTCGGTTCCATCGAGCCGGAATCGATGCGGAACGACTTGATGATGAGCGCCTGGAGCACGTACCACAGCAGGAAGGCGATCGCGAGTGTCTTGACCCAGCTCCACAGCCACGGACCGAACCCCGTCGGCGCGGCTGCCGTCTTCGCCTTGGGCTTGCTTGGTGTCTGTCCGTCCGTCTTCCGATTGCCCTGCTGCTTCTTCTTTCCCATCGTTATCCCGGTACCGTGAATCCGTCAGTTCCCCAAACCGTCCCGCTTGACGAGCACGCCGTGCGGCCCCCGATATATAGACGGGGCACGGGCTGCCGTACAGCGTCGCGGGAGAACGACATGACCACCGGCACAGACGATAGGGCGAGGTGAGAATGCTGGTGCGGCTCGCACTGACCGTGGCCGTGGCGTACGGTCTCTATGTCGCGCTCCTCTTCGCGATGCAGCGCTCCGTCATGTACCCCGGCCGTCGCCTCGTTGCTCCCCCTCCGCCCGTCGACGATCCCGGCCTCGTCCGGTACTGGCTCACGGCCGGCGCACGGGGAACCGAGGCGTGGTACCTGCCCCCGGTGCCGCACGACCCGGCGCAGCGCAGTCCGGCCCTGCTCTTCTTCCACGGAAACTACGAGTTGATCGACCACTGGGGCGACGAGTTCACGGGCATCCGCTCGCGGGGATTCGGTGTGATGCTCGTGGAGTACCCCGGGTACGGCCGGTCGGAGGGAACGCCCTCGCTGCGCTCGATCATGCAGGCCGGGGTCGCCGCGTACGACCAACTCGTCGCTCGACCCGACGTGGATCCCGCACGGATCATCCTCTACGGACGGTCCCTCGGTGGTGGCCCCGCCAGTCGCCTGGCGTCAGTGCGACCCGCTGCAGCCGTCTTTCTGCAGTCGACCTTCAGCAGCGTGCGGAGTTTCGCCCGGGGATTCCTGGTGCCGTCCTTCCTCATGCGGGACCGGTTCGACAACGTCGCTGCGCTCCGCGACTTTCCCGGTCCCGTGCTGATCATGCACGGCCGCGCGGACGATGTGATTCCAGTCGAGCACGCACACCGCCTCACCGCCGAGCTTCCAACCGCCACGCTGACGCTGCTGCCGTGCGCACATAACGACTGTCCTCCGGATTGGGACACCGTGTGGGATGCCGTCGGCGCCTTGGTGCCACCGGCCTCGAGTACGCCCGCGCCATCGCCGGATCGCACCCAGCGCACGTCCCAGCGACACGATCGGGATTGACACCAGCCGTTGGTGGCGCACGGCGTTGGGGCTGAGTAACGTCCAAGCGTGACGCGATGTCTCTCGATGCTCAGTGACCGGGGCTGTGTGCCCCTAGTGCTCGTGGCGTTGTGCATCGGCATCCTGCCGAGGTACGGCGCAGCACAGGACATTCCGGACACGCCTCGCCTGCGCTGGGAATTCTTCTATCAGAAGCGGGCCTTCCCATTCGATCGTATTCCGGGAGGGGCACTCGAGCGCGCTCGGATGGAGGCGGCCGCACTGCAGTCGGGTCTCCTGCGGGCCCCGCCCCCCATCGGCGGCACACAGTGGACACCCATCGGACCGGAGGGCATTCCCATCAATGGTGGATCGATCGGCCGGCTCACGGCGATCGCCGTGCACCCATCCGACGTCAACACGATCTACGTCGGTGGCGCACAGGGCGGCGTGTGGAAGACCACCAACGGGGGCCAGAGCTGGACGCCGCTGACCGACGGCGAATGCTCACTCGCGATGGGTTGGATCGCCATCGATCCCGTCGATCCGAGCATCGTCTATGCGGGAACGGGCGAGCAGCACTTCTCCGGGGACAGTTACTACGGATGCGGCGTGCTGCGGTCCGCGGACGGCGGTGCGTCCTGGA
>JBDHJO010000138.1:0-7727 GCA_039586875.1 Gemmatimonadota bacterium
ATCAGGGCTCGGTGCTCGAATCCGTGTATGCCGATCTCGGTGAGAACGGCCAATTGTCGCGGGACGAGTTCGAGACCCTCACGGCGATCGGACAAATGGAGTTCATCACGCCGGAGGAAGTTGCGGGGTACGTCGTGCAGGAGCTGCAGGGACATCCCACCGGCCGCGATGTAATGACGGCTCTGGACGCCTCGACGGCCGGACCGACGTATCTCGGCGGTGTCCTGCGCCAGGCGGCCGTCGAGCGCCTGACTGCACTCGAAGCGGAACACGGGCAGCGCTCGATTGCGTTCGAGTGCCTCGGTCCGCCGCGGCTATCGAAGATGCTGTTCGAGGCCCACGTCCTGTCGCACCTGCGACCGTCGGTCGACGCGCTCGCCGACAGCGACCCCGAGGCGCTCGCCTCGGAGGCTGTCGCATTGTTCAACGACAATGCCGAGTTGCGTTCGACGATCCTCTCGGTGGGCTTACCCATCGCGCTGCCAAACGAGCAAGTGTACCGGGGCGCTACGGTCATCGTCGCGCCGCGTGCGGGGCAGTTCGAGCAGGCAATCGCGCGCGGGTGGGTGGACATGCGCGCATCCGGATGCGCGACGTGGATCGCGCGGGCCCAACGCATGCGTGCCGACGCGCAGGAACGGGAGCGCGGGTCGGGCAGCGGGGTAGACTGGTCGGCCATCGAGCCGGAGAACGCCATTGCACCGGCGGCCTTTGCCACGTGGGTCTTCCGCAACGAGGACGACGGCCAACGGATGAAGCGGTGAGGGAACACGCATGACAGGCAAACCCCTCCGATCCAGCGAAACCACACTTGCAGCCGACGTGCTCGGGGAAGTCGGGAAGCGTGTCGTTGGGCAGGAGGCGATGGTCGAGCGGCTGCTGGTGGGCATGCTCACTGGAGGGCACGTGCTGCTCGAGGGCGTGCCCGGGTTGGCGAAGACGCTCGCGGTGCGGACCCTGGCCGATGTCGTCAGGGTCTCGTTTCAGCGCATCCAATTCACGCCGGACCTGCTCCCCGCCGACATCATCGGCACGATGGTGTTCGATCAGCGCACGGGTGAGTTCCACCCGAAACGCGGTCCGCTATTCGCCAATGTCATCCTCGCCGACGAGATCAACCGTGCGCCCGCCAAAGTGCAGGCCGCACTCCTCGAGGCCATGCAGGAGAAACAGGTCACGATTGGGAACGACACCTATGGGCTGGACGAGCCATTCCTCGTACTGGCCACGCAGAACCCGATCGAGCACGAAGGGACCTACCCGCTCCCCGAAGCCCAACTCGACCGGTTCATGCTGAAGGTGTTCGTCGGCTACCCGTCGCGCGACGAGGAGAAGGAAATCCTTTGGCGGATGGCGGGCGGCGACGAGATCCCTGTGGAGCCGGTTGTCGGCCCGCAGGAGATCCTGTCCGCCCGGCGGACCATCGCCGAGCTCTACATGGATCAGAAGATCGTCGACTATATCGTGGATATCGTGCGTGCTACGCGGGAGCCGCAGGCCGTGGGGTTGCACGAGATCCGTCCGCTGGTCGCGTACGGCGGTAGCCCGCGGGCGTCGATCTATCTGGCCCAGGCCGCCCGGGCCCACGCGTATCTCCGCGGGCGCCAGTACGTCGTTCCAGAGGACGTCAAAGCGATGGCCCCGGACGTACTCCGACATCGCGTGCTCCTCACGTTCGAGGCCGAGGCGGAGGATGTGGGTGCCGATGGGGTGATCCGACGGGTCCTCGAGGCGGTAGACGTCCCATGAGCTCCCGGTCCCCGATCGTTGGGGCCGACGTGTTGCGCCAAGTCAAGACGATCGAGCTTCGCACACGCCGACTCGTCAACACGATCTTCTCGGGCGAGTACCGGTCGGTGTTCCGCGGGCAGGGCATGGAATTCGCCGAGGTGCGCGCATACGCCGACGGTGACGACTACCGTGCCATCGATTGGAACGTCTCTGCTCGGATGGCCTCCCCGTACGTCAAGACCTTCGACGAAGAACGTGAACTCACAGTGCTCCTGGTCGTGGACCGCTCGGGCTCGGAGGAGTTCGGCGGCCCCGTGACCAAGGCGGAACGGAGCGTCGAGGTGGCGGCCGTCTTGGCGCTTGCGGCAGCGCGCCAGAACGACCGCGTCGGTGCGCTCGTCTTCTCCGGCGGCATCGATCATGTGATTCAGCCGCGCAAAGGGCGCTCACATGCCCTGCGGATCATCCGCGATCTCCTCGCGTTCGTGCCAGAGGATCCTCGCACGAACATCGGCGGTGCGCTGGCCTACGCCACGCAGTTGCTCCGGCACCGGGCCATCGTGGTGGTGCTGTCCGACTTTCGGGCGGAGGGGTGGGACGAGCCGCTTGCCCGGATGGCCCGGAGGCATGAGGTCGTTGCCATCACCGTCGACGATCCCCGCGAGAGCGCCCTGCCACCGGCGGGATGGCTCGAGCTGCGCGACGTGGAGACCGGAGCGTCGGTGTTGGTGGACAGCGCGAGCGCGGCGTCCCGCCTCGCCGTTGCCCGAGGTGCTGAGGAGATTCGAGCAGCACGAGCCCGCGGTTTTGCCCGTGCCGGGGTCGACCACGTCGCCTTGCGTACGGACGCACCCTACGCAGAGGCACTGCACCGGGCGTTCGCCGAACGGGCGCGGCGGCTACGCCGGTGATCCGTCTCCTCCTGTGTTTCGCCTTGCAGGGCTCGGGATGGACCGTGCGTCCTGCACACCCCACGGTCGGTGACACCGTTACCCTCTCCTACCGCGTCCCGGCCGACCCGTCGACAAGCGTGCGGCTGGAACCTCTGGTACCGACCGAGGTGCTGCAGCCATTGACCACCCCCCGCTGGTCGTATGCGGAAGGGGAGATCACTGTGGTCTACCGCGTGGCCCTTTTCAGTGCAAACGCACCCCCCGTGCGGATGCCCGCGGTGGACCTGACGTTGTCCGATGGCTCCGTCGTCACGCTGCCGCAGGCGACGGTGGTAGTGCCGGTGGTCTCAGTGTTGCCGAACGGGCCCCGGGATCGGATACGGCCCATGGCGTCAATGGGACCGCTCGCGCGTCAACCCATGCGCCTCGCGCCGGTGATCGTCTTGCCCGCGGTGGTCATTCTCGGCACGCTGTTGATCCTCGTGTGGCGCCGCCGCCCGCCGGCCCCGCCGGAGGTTCCGGTGGTGATCGATTCCGAGGTGCAGGTCCCGCTCGAGGAATGGATCGCTGCCGGCGAGTCACGGGCGGCCGCGACGATCGTTGCCCTGAAGCTTCGCCGGATCATCGCCGACATGCTTCCACGTACCGCCGAGCACGAGGGCACAGACGCCTACGCGGCGGCGATCCTCGAGGACGCGCGCACGCGCGAAGGCGAGGCCTTGGTCGCGGCAATGCGTTCGCTCGAGCGGGCCCGGTTTTCGCCTGCGGCACCCGCCGACATTCACGAAGTGATCGACGAAGCAGAACGCGCCGTGCGTGAGTTCGAAGCGGTGCGAGCAGAGGGTGCTTGATGTTCGCACGCCCGCTCGTATTGCTCCTGCTGCTGGCGCTCCCCGTGTGGTGGCTGCTCCGCCGAAGGCGGCGCACGACCGTCGACTACAGCAGCACCGCGCATGTTGCGGGGCACGTTCCACAACATCGATGGATCGTGGCGGCTCCCGTGGCACTCCGAACCGTCGTGGTGGCCGCCTGGGTGATCGCCGCCGCCGGCCCACGCGCCGGTCCGGCCGATGGGGACGTGACGAGCGAGGGCATCGCCATCGTGCTCGCCGTGGACGTCTCGAGCAGCATGCTCGCCGAGGATTTCGTGCCGTCGAATCGCCTGGACGTCGCGAAGGAGCAGTCCATCGCGTTCATCGACGGGAGGGAGTTCGATCAGATCGGCTTGGTGACCTTTGCCGGCGAGGCCGTGACGCGCGTGCCGATTACCGTGGACTATGCCGTGCTCCGCGAGGCTGTCCGCACGATGCGTCTCGGCGAGCTCGAGGACGGGACGGCGATCGGAACGGCCATCGCAACCGCGGCCAACCGGCTCCGGCGCGCCCCGGGGGCATCGAAGGTCATGGTGCTGCTCACCGATGGCGAGAATACGCGTGGTGTGCTGGATCCGCGCACGGCAGCGGAGGCGGCGGCCGCCTTCGGCATTCGCATCTACACGATCGGCGTGGGAACCGAGGGCGAAGCCCGGATCCCCTTGGGGCGGGGAAGCCAAGGGCAGGTGCGTTACCAGACGCTACCAGTCCGACTGGACGAGCCCCTGCTGCGCGATGTCGCCGACGTCACTGGCGGGCGGTATTTCCGCGCGACTGACCCTGAGGCGCTGAGCCGGATCTTCGGGCAGGTCGATCGATTGGAGACCACCCCGGTCATCGTTTCCCATCACACGCAGTTCGAGGAGGCCGTCGGTGTACCGCTCGGCATCGGGCTCACAGCGCTGGTCCTCGAGCTCATCTTGGCGGCAACCGTGGCCGTGCGGGTGCCATGATGCGGTGGGACCTGCCGTTCCTCGTCTGGTTCGTCCCCGTGGGCGCCGTCGCCCTCGGCGGTCTGGCACTGATTGCGCGCGGTGTCCGCATCCGGCGTGCCCGCCGATGGTCCGAGGATTTAGCCGGGCGTGCTCGGCGGTTCGGCCGTTTCGGATGGCTCGTGCTCGCGCTCGCTGGTGGGGCCGCCCTCTCGGGGATCGCCGGTCCCCGATGGGGCAGCCGCGTGGTCGAGACCGAAACGAAGGGCCTGAACATCGTCCTGGCCGTCGACGTGTCTCGGTCGATGCTCGCAACCGACGTCGCGCCGTCTCGGCTCGAGCGCGCGAAGGAACAGGCCCGGCGCTTGGTCTATCAACAGCGTGGAGACCGAATCGGCCTCATCGCCTATGCGGGAAACAGCTTCATCCTCTCACCGCTCACCGTCGATGCCAGCGCACTCTTGCTGCTCATCGATGCCCTCGATCCGGACCTCCTGAGCACCGGGGGAACCGAGTTGGGACGCGTGCTCCGTCAAGGCCGCGAGTTGCTCTTCGCGGGCGACCCCATAGCGGATCGCGTCCTCGTCCTCTTCACGGATGGCGAGGGGCACGACTCCCTGACCGTCATGATGAACGAGGCTGCAACACTGCGTCGCGAGGGAGTGCGCTTGGTCGTAGTGGCCGAAGGAGGGACGGAGCCCGTGCCGATACCGATTACCGATCCCGAAGGGAACGCGATCGGACGGCAGCGGGATCCGGCAGGCGAGGTCGTCGAGACGCAGCGCCGTGACGATCTCATCAACGCAATCGCGGACGAGGCGCGGGGCGTGGTCGTTCCCGCTGGCATGAGTGATCAGGCGGGCGCCGTTCGCGAGTTGATTGCGGGTTACGTGCGCGTGCCGCAAGCCAGTTCCACGGCCGACGAAGACATCTCGCGAGCCTGGATACCAGCCCTCGTGGCAGCAATCCTCGTGCTCATTCATACGCTCACCCGTCGCTCGCTCGCGCTGGCGGCCCTCGCGCTGTGCACCGTCCCGGTGTGGGGGCACGCGCAGGGTCCCGTGAATGCGGCAGACGCGGCGTGGATCGACGGCGACTTTCGCACGGCCGCCGAGCAATACCTCCGGCAAGTACGTGAGGGTGAGGGCGGAGAACGCACGTGGTACAATCTCGGGACGGCGGCGCTTGCGATCGGAGACACGGCGACGGCGCGGCGCGCACTCACCCGTACGGCGGCGTCGCTCGATCCCGAACTCCGGTTTCGGTCGCTGTACAACCTGGCGCTGCTGCGCATCCGCCAGGCAGCCGCCGACTCTCAGCAAGCCCGTGGCCACCTCGAGGAGGCCTTTGCGCAGCTGCGAGAGGCGCTGCTCCTCAAGCCGGAGCACCGCGGTGCCAAATGGAATCTCGAGCTCGTGCTGCAGCGGCGCCCGCCGGAACCTCCGAACCAAAGCGGCGGCGGCAGCGGCAGTGGTGGCGGGGGTGCGCCACCGCCAGAGGAACGCTCTTCGGAACTCACCCCCTCGCAGGCTGAGCAGATCCTGAACTCGATGGCCGAGGAAGAGCGCCGGGCAATGTTGGACCGGACCCGCCGCAGCGGCAGCGGGAGGGAGACCCGCGGGTGGAAGGAATGGTAGCTCTGGTCCTTGCCGCTGCGCTCCTCTTCCCGCAGGGTGGCGGCGACGCCTCTCTCGCGGCGGATCGCACGACCCTGCAAGTGGGCGATTCGATCACGCTCACCGTTACCGTACGCGCACCCGAAGTCGGACCGATCGACATCGACGAGCCACAGTTCGCCGGGTTCGATGTCGTCGAACGGCGGGATCGCTCCCAGGTGTCGGTCGGAACCGGCGTGCGCACCTCACGCCGAGACCTCGTGCTCCGAGCCACGGACCCAGGGGACTTCAGCATGGGTCCGTTCCGCGCGCGTGTCGGAGGAACGGTGCTCCTCACCAACGCCGTCCGCGTGACCGTCGCAGCGGCCGCACGGCCTGATGAGATGCTCTCACCTCGGGTATTGGCCCTGTTGGCGAACGCCGCGCCGGTCGGCAGTGATTCCGGGCCACGGGTGGAAGTGGCGGTGCTGAGATCCAGTGATTCGGTGCGTATGGGTGACCAGATCGACCTCCTGGTGACGGCATGGTTCCCGCGCGATACGCGGACCCGCTTGCGGGCACCGCCATCCCTGCTGCCTCCCGATATTCGCGGGGCCTGGGGGTACAGTCAGCCGACACCCGCCGCGGTCGTTGCGACCCGTGAAATCGGAGGGCGGGCGTACGACCTCTTCGTGCGACACGAGGTCGTCTTCCCCCTCACGCCGGGTGATCTCGAAGTCGGGCCTGCCAAGGTCACCTACAGCCTCCCGATCTCCGGCTCGTTCTTGAGTCGGGAAGTCAGACACGAGGAACAGAGCGCGCCGTTCCTGATCCGCGTGGCCCCAAACGCCGGGACAGGGATCGATCGAGTCGTCGTCGGACGCGATCTCACAATCGATCTTACCCTGAACACCACGGTGCTGGCTCTGGGTGATGCTGCCCACCTCACGATCAGCCTGACGGGGTGGGGAAACGTCGCGTTGTGGCCGGAGCCACACCTCGAGTGGCCCGTGGGACTTCAGGTATTTCAGGAGCGGTCGTCTGTCACCGTCTCGGCAACCGACGGCATCCTCGGTGGGACGAAGCGGTTCGAATACCTCGTGGTCGCCGACTCGTCCGGCATGCATCGACTCCCGGCAACCACCTACGAGTACTTCGACCTCGATCGCGACACGTTCGTCACGGTCGCCGCGAACCCCGTGGTGATCGAGACGCCCGAGACCGCACGCAGGGCCGCACCGTTGCGTGCAGCACCGCCACTCCTGGCGGACACGTGGATCCTCCAGGTGCCGAGCACCCTGCAGACGATCGCGCCGTGGTTCTGGATCGTGATCTTCGCCGTCCCACCGCTTCTTGCAGGGGTTGCGCGCGTTCGCGTCCGGCGTGCCCGGACAAGCGATAGCCAGACTCGCGTTGCCGCCCAACCGTCCGCCTTGGCACGACTCGAAGATGAGCTGCGGCGCGTTCTCGAGCAGCTGGTCCCGGGAGCGGATGGTGGCAGTGAGCGACGGCTGGCAGATGCGCTCGTCGCAGCTGGTATCGAGCCCGTGCTGGCGTCGCACACGTCCCGGGTACGCGAACGGTTGCGCCAGGCCCGGTATGGACCCGACGTCCAAAGCGATACGGGTGAGTTGTCTGCGGAGGTGGCTGCGGTCGTCTCGGGCTTGCAGGGCCATCGCCGAGGCAACGCCAGGGTACCAGTAA
>JBDHJO010000139.1:0-7689 GCA_039586875.1 Gemmatimonadota bacterium
TCACGAGTGTTCGGAAGACGGTGCCGCCCAACGTGGCGGCAGCCACGGCACGAGCGTTGGAGAAGCTGCCCGCCGACCGATTCGACGATGCGGCAGCGTTTGCCGCGGCACTCACCAATCCGTCCTTCGCGACGGTGACGTCGGCGACGGGTGCGCCGGCCGTCGCATCATCCTCGGGGTCTCCCGCCCTCGGCGTCGTCTCCATCTTCGCCGCGATTGTCACCGCTCTTGCCGTATGGGGGTGGTTCCGGTCGCCGGCGCCGCCCAGTACCAGCCGACTTCACATCGTGCTTACGGGACATCCGCTTCAGCCGGGATCGGTGGGACGGGACTTGGCCCTATCGCCGGACGGCACGACCATGGTCTTCGCCGATACGGCCGGCGGGGCACGCCGGCTGTGGATCAAGACCGCGGACCGTGCAGAGCCGGAGCCGCTGGACGGTACGGAGGGAGCCTTTGCGCCGGCCTTCTCGCCCGACGGCGCCTGGATTGCGTTCGTGGCGGAAGGCAATGTGCGCAAGGTTGCCCGGACGGGTGGCTCGGCGGTCGCGATTGCCGACTCGGCGGCCCAGCTGCCGATGTCCCCGGCAGTAGCGTGGCTCGACAACGGCACGATCGCGTACACCGACCGGCGCTTCGGATTGAGCCTTGTCGGACAGGACGGGGGCCCGGTTCGGCGATTCGAGTATATCTCGACGGCCGGCGTGGGTGTGGCGTCGGTCGGTGCGCTCGAGGGCGGTGATGCTGTGCTCCTCGGACTCTGCGACTGGGGATGCCCGGCGCCCAACTTGTTCGTTGCGGACCTCGAGACCGGTGAACTCGACACCCTGGTGGCGGGAGGGGTCCGCGGCTGGCAACTCGCGGACGGGCGTATCCTGGTCGTGCGTCTCGACGGCGGCGTGTTTGCCGCGCGGTTGGCGCGAAACCGACGGCAGTTGCGCTCGGCGCCGACGCCGGTGCTGGACGGTGTCCGCACGAGCGGGTACTGGGCAGACTTGACGCTCGCGATGGACGGTACGCTGCTCTACGTCCCAGGGCCGGCTGGTGCGGGCAGTAGGGAAGCGGAGCTCGTCCGGGTGACGCGCGAAGGCCGTGTGACGCCGGTGGACTCTGGATGGTCGTTCATGCCCACAGTGAACGGCGGCATCCGTCTGTCACCGGATGATCGGCGACTCGCGCTGGGCGTGATCTCGTCCGCCCGTGAAGAGGTGTGGGTCAAGCAGCTCGACCAGGGGCCGTTCGTTCGTCTCTCGCTCGAAGGGTCGGGCGTACGACCGGAGTGGTCCCCGGACGGGCGCAACGTCCTGTACTTCGGCGCGAGAGGCGCGGGCCAGTCGGATCTCCGCCGCCGCCGCGCGGACGGCGCCGGAACGGCCGAGGTACTCTTCGATGGGTCGCGTGCGGTATGGGAGCTCCAACCGACGGGGGACGCCGATCGGTTTGTCGTGCGGTTGGGGATGCCACCTTCGCGCGACGTCTATCTGCTCGACCGCACCAAAGGCGAGGGCGACAGCGCAATTGTGCCCCTCATGGCAGACGATCGCTATGAAGAGACGGCGATCGGGCTCTCGCCCGACGGGCGCTGGCTGGCGTATACCTCGAACGAGTCCGGCCGCCAGGAAGTGTACGTGCGTCCGTTCCCGGACGTGAACGCCGGTCGATGGCAGGTTTCGGGGGACGGCGGTAGTGAGCCACGCTGGGCACACAGCGGGCGGGAGATGTTCTACCGCCGTTTCGACGGCATGCTCGTGTCGGTAGCGGTCACGTTGGCACCGACCTTCGAACCGGGTGTGGAACGTGCGCTGTTCCCGGCATCCGACTATGTGGCCAACTTCGCGTATCCCAACTACGACGTCACGCGTGACGATCGGCAGTTCGTGTTCATCCGGCCCGTGGCCACGCCGGGGGACGAAGGCCCCGCCACGGCTATCCTCGTCCAGCACTGGCTGACCGAATTGGACGCGGCACAGGGAGTGGACCAGTGAGAAGCTGCGGATCCGGATGGGTGGGACGGAAGGGGGTGCCTCCGCACCCTACACTCGCCCTTGCGCCTTGCACCTTGCACTTTGCACGTGCGTGAATGACTGACCTCACCGATCGACTGACCACGGCGCTCGCCGACCGCTACGTGATCGAGCGTGAGCTCGGTGCCGGCGGCATGGCCACCGTCTATCTCGCCCATGACGCGAAGCACGACCGGAAGGTGGCGCTCAAAGTGATGCGCCCCGAGTTGGCTGCGGTAATCGGTGCCGATCGCTTTCTGGTCGAGATCAAAACGACAGCCAACCTGCAGCATCCGCACATTCTGGCACTCTTCGATTCCGGCGAGGTCGAGGGGACGGTTTTCTACGTGATGCCGTTCGTGGAGGGTGAGTCGCTGCGGGACCGGCTCGACCGAGAGAAGCAGCTGCCCGTGGCGGATGCAGTGCGCATCGCGACCCAGATTGCCCAGGCGCTCGAGTATGCCCATCGTCGCGGCGTGATCCATCGCGATATCAAGCCGGAGAACATTCTGGTCCATGACGAGAGTGCACTCGTGGCCGACTTCGGGATCGCACTGGCCGCGAGCCGCGCCGGCGATGCGCGCCTCACCGAGACCGGGTTGTCGCTCGGCACGCCGCACTACATGAGCCCTGAGCAGGCCATGGGCGAACGGGAGCTCGACGCGCGGACCGACGTGTATGCGCTGGGCGCCACGCTGTATGAAATGCTCGGCGGTGAGCCACCGTTCACGGGCCCGACGGCGCAGGCCATCGTCGCGCGCGTCCTGAGCGATGCGCCGCGCCCGCTGTCCGACATGCGGCCGACGGTCCCGCCCAACGTGGATGAGGCGGTCCGCACGGCGCTGCAGAAGCTGCCGGCCGACCGCCAGGCCTCGGCGGGTGCGTTTGCGGACGCGCTGGCCCGTCCGGTGAGCGGCGGCATGATGGCCGCGGCTCCGGTGGCGCCGCGCGGCACCGTCGGGCGCTGGGTCCCCTGGCTCGTGACTGCTGCAGCCCTGGCGGTTGCCGGCGTCACTGTCGCGCGCGGTGGGAATGACGCGGCGTCGGTGCCGCCGTCCCGCCTCGCCATGCTGACTCCGAACCTCGGCGGCTCGGGCGGCACCTCGCTCCTCAGGCAGATCGCGCTGACGCCGGACGGCGCCTCCGTGTTCTTCAGCGCCGTGGACGAGAGCGGAAGCAATCGCCTGATGCGTCAGGCGCTCGACGCCGGTACCCCGTCCGAGGTCCTGCTCTCCGGCATGGAGGCCTTCAGTGTGGGCAACGTCGTGGTGTCGCCCGACGGAGGCTCGCTCCTCTTCAGCACCAGCGACGGACTCCTGAACCGCGTGTCCATCGAGGGCGGCGTGCCGGATCCGATCCAGGAGGGGCAGCTGCTGTCGAACTTCTCCGCCTTTGCGCCCGACGGGACGATCTGGACCTCCACGGCCGGCGGGTGGGACATGCTCCAGCAATACGGCGCGGCCGACACGGTGATGGCCGAACTCCGCGGCTTCACCGGCGGCGTGCGCATGCAGCAGGTTCTGGCCGACGGGAAGCGGGCGCTGACTGTCATGCGAGGGTTAGGGAGCGCGTCAGGCCCGCTCGCGCTGATCGACCTCGCGGACGGACGGCAGATCCGCACGCTCCAGCCCGACGTGGTCGAAGCGCGATACGTGGCCGGGTACATCGTCGCGGTGCTGGTCAGCGGGAATCTCCTGGCTGTTCCCTTCGACGAAGGTGCCGGCGCTGTCACGGGGGCGCCCGTGACGGTCGCCACGGGGGTGTCGCTCACGGGCGTCGGTAGTGCGCAATTCGCTGTGGCCGACAACGGGACGGTGGCGTACGTCCCCGAGGAGCCTCGCTCGTTGGTGTTTGTCGACCGGGCGGGTGTGGCCCGCAACGTGATCGAGGAGGATCGCAACTTCCACGCGCCGCTCTTCTCGCCCGACGGCCGTCGGCTCGCCATGGACTTCAACACGTCCGATGGCCGCGACGTCTGGGTGCTCGATCTCGCCGGTGGCACCCTGACCCGCGCTACCTTCGACCGGGACGGACACGACCCCATGTGGACGCCGGACGGCCGGGCCATCACCTACACCTCCGGCAAGAGCGGCGTTCTCGGGAGTTACCGGGCACGGCCCGGGACGGTGCCGGCGGAGTCGCTGCTCGCCTCGCCCACGCTGGGCTGGATCGGTGAGTGGCTGCGTGACGGAAGTGGACTCGTCACGGTGGGCAACTCCATAGGGGAGGAAACCAAGAGCGACATCATCCTCGTGGCCAACGGAGGGCGGGGCCCGATCGAACCGGTGGTCGCGAGCCGGTTTGACGAGCAGTATCCCGCCCTGTCACCGGATGAACGCTGGCTGGCGTACACGTCGGATCAGTCCGGCCGCACGGAGGTCTACGTCCGGCCGTTCGGTCGGGACGGGGACCTGGTGCAGGTGTCGCAGAACGGCGGCAACGAACCGGCGTGGAGCGACGACGGCACGGAGCTGTTCTATCGCGGCTTCGCGGACGACGGCCAACCGGTGATGATGGCTGTGACCGTGCGAGGGTCCGACGACTTCACGATAGCCACACGTCAGGAGCTGTTCTCGTTGAGCGAGTACATCGGCTCGGCGCCGCACACGAATTACGATGTGTCTCCCGACGGACGGTCTTTCGTCATGGTACAACGGAGTCCGAGCACCCGGATCATGATCATCCAGAACCTCCCGGCGCTCGTGGAACGGCTGCGGGGAGCGGGAGGTGGCGGGTCGTGATCGGAACGTCGGTATTGTGGACCTTGCACCTTGCGCGTTGCACCTTGCACGCGACGCCGGTAGCGGCGTGTACTGAGGAGAACTGTTCGTGAGCGAAGTCACCGAGCGCCTGACGACCGCGATCGCCGATCGCTACCGCATCGAACGCCGCCTGGGCGAGGGCGGGATGGCCACGGTCTATCTCGCCGAAGATCTGAAGCACAAGCGCAAGGTGGCACTCAAGGTGCTGCGGCCGGAGCTGGCTGCCGTCCTCGGGGCCGAGCGCTTCGTGCAGGAGATCACCACCACGGCGAGTCTCCAGCACCCGCACATTCTCCCGCTCTTCGACTCGGGCACGGCCGACGGCTTCCTCTACTACGTCATGCCCTACATCGAGGGCGAGACGCTGCGCGAAAAGCTCAACCGGGAGACCCAGTTCGGAATCGACGAGGCGGTGCAACTCACCGCGGCGATTGCCGATGCGCTGGACTACGCGCACCGCAACGGCGTGATCCACCGGGATATCAAACCGGAGAACATCCTGCTGCACGATGGCCGGGCGATGGTGGCGGACTTCGGGATTGCGCTGGCAGTGAGTGCGGCCGCGGGTGGGCGGATGACCGAGACGGGACTGAGTCTGGGCACGCCGCACTACATGAGTCCGGAGCAGGCGACGGCAGAGAAGGAACTGTCGGCGCGCTCGGACGTGTACTCGTTGGGCAGCGTGCTGTACGAGATGCTGACGGGCGAGCCCCCGCACATGGGGAATTCGGCGCAGCAGATCATCATGAAGATCGTGACCGACACGGCCCGGCCGGTGACGGAGCTGCGCAAGTCGGTGCCGCCCAACGTGGCCGGGGCTGTGGCGAAGGCGCTGGAGAAGCTCCCGGCGGACCGCTTCGCCACGGCGGCCGAGTTCGCCGCAGCACTGAAGAACCCGACGTTCACGAGCGCCATGACCGCAGCGACCGCCGGGCGTCCTGCTGCAGCGGGATCCCGCCGAACCGCCACCACCGCGGTCCTTGCGGCTGTTGCACTCGCGGCCACCGCCACCGGGCTCTGGGGATGGCTCCGCCCGTCGCCCACTCCCCCGGTGGTCCGCTACCGGCTCTCCATGCCACCCAGCCAGGAGCCGAACCTGAATGGCGACGCACCGGCGGCGGCCCCGGACGGGTCGTTCCTCCTGTATCGCGGCTTCTTCAGCGAGGGGACGGCCGGCGCGCAGCTCTGGCTCAAACGGCGTGACAGCGACGTCGCGACCCCCGTCAGCGGCACGGTGGCCATCTTGACGTGGGCAATCTCTCCGGACGGCCGGTCCATCGCCTTCACGCTCGGGGGATCCGGGGAACTGCGAACGCTCTCGCTGTCGGGTGGGGCGCCGCTCACCGTGGTGAGCGATTCCGTGGTGAGTTCCGGCATAGCCTGGCTGGACGACGGCACCATCGTGTTCTCCCGAGCGGTGGCTCTTGGGTTCTCGCTGCACCGCGTGCCGGCGGGCGGCGGCACGCCGGTTCCCATTCTTCCGCCGGACTCTGTCGTGAGGTTCGACGTGGCGCCGGTCGCACTTCCCGGATCGCGCGGGCTGGTGTTCTCGCGCTGCGGGACCGCGACGGGCTGCGACATCTGGGTGTACGATTCTCGGCAGGATGCCGCGCGACCGGTGGTTCGGGAGGTGCAGGGGGGCGCGGCGTACGCGGTCTCCGGTCACCTGCTGTATCGCTCCGGCGGTGCCCTGGTCGCCACACCGTTCGACGCTACCCGGCTCGAGGTGACCGGGGCGCCGGTGTCGCTCGCCGATGGGATCGCGAGCTTCTCGCTCTCCCGATCCGGCACGCTCGTGCTGATGACCGGCGATGCGGGTCCAGCCGGACCGAGTTACCAGATGGTGTGGGTGGACCGGACCGGCCGTCAAACACCGGTGGACACCACGTGGACCTTCCGGCTCACGCAGTTCGCCGCCAACACGGGCTGGGCGCTCTCACCAGACGGGTCACGACTCGCGGTCGGTCTCTCGAGCGACGAGGGTGACGACATCTGGATCAAGCCGCTGCCGCGGGGGCCGGCGTCGCGGATCACCTTCAACCCGGCGCCCGATTACCGCCCGCGGTGGGAACCCGACGGGCGTCGTGTCGCCTTCAAGTCCAACCGGACGAACCCCGGGATCTATCTGCGGCGGGCCGACGGCACCGGGTCCGATTCATTGCTGATCGTCCGGTCGGATGCGCAGGAGGCGGTCCTGTCGCCGGACGGGCGCTGGCTGCTGATGCGCGTCGGCGGCACGGTTGGAGCGGGTGGACGGGACATCGTCGGTATGCGCCTCGGCGAGGACACCGTGCCGGTACCGGTGCTGAGCACGCGGTACGACGAGCATGCCGTGAGCTTGTCGCCCGACGGTCGCTGGATCGCCTACAAGTCCGATGAGACCGGGACCACGGAGGTGTTCGTCCGACCGTTCCCCGACACCGATGGAGGGAAGTGGCAGATCTCGAGCAGCGGTGGTCGGGCCCCGCTCTGGTCGCGTGATGGCCGAGAGCTGTTCTATCTGAACGCCAGCAACGACATGATGGCGGTGCGGATCACCACGAGCCCGGCCTTCGTGGCGGACGAACCGGCCGTCCTCTTCCGCGTTCCTGACGACTTGCTCGGTATGGAAACCGAATGGTACACACCATGGGATGTCGCCCGGGACGGGCGGTTCATCATGGCCCGCACCGTCGCCGACGGCGAAGCGGGCGACCGGGCCATTATCGTGGTGGAGAACTTCCTCGAGGAGCTAAGAGCGAGGGTGGGGCAATGAGCATCACTGAACGCTACTGCACCCAGTACCCTGCACGCTGCACCTCGTCGTCCCTTGCACCTTGCACCGTGTACCTTGCACCTAGATGACTGATCTCACCGACCGCCTCACCTCGGCTCTGGCCGACCGCTACCGCATCGAGCGCGAGCTCGGCGCAGGTGGGATGGCC
>JBDHJO010000140.1:0-7652 GCA_039586875.1 Gemmatimonadota bacterium
ATGGCAGCCGACGCGTCGGAGCGGGTATACGATGTGTTCGACGAGTCGGGGACGCGCATTCGTCAGATCGTGACATCGGAGGACCGGCGCATCGTGGGATTCGGGCGCGGAACGGCGTGCGTGGTGCGGATCGATGACGACGATCTCGAATGGCTGGAGACATACCGGCTATAACGCATCGGTAGATCGGGCGGGCGCACACGACGCGGGAGGGCCCCGAGCCCTCCCGCGTCGTTCTTCCCGTTACCAGCTGCCGTACTGCTCGAGATACTCCCTGACGTCGAACTTCCGGGCGGTGTTCTCGGACGTCATGTACCGAACCTTGCCGAATATCGGCCGCTCCGGCCCCCACGGACGGTCGTACCGGCCAAGCACCCACGAGATACCGGAATAGGAATTCGGGTCTCGACCGTCGAGGGCGTACTTGTTGTTGAGCTCCACCATCACGGCGAACGCATCCTGCGGGGTCGCCGACCACTGCAGGATCTTCTTCCCCCACAACATGCGGAGATACCCGTGGATGCGGCCTTCGATGGCCAACTGCCGCTGCGCGGCGTTCCAGAGCTCATCGTGCGTTTCGGCCGCCTCGAGCGTCTCCTGGCCATACAGGTGTTCCCGACGGTCATCGGCGTGTTCAGCGAGCGTGCGCCTAGCCCACTCCGGGAGACCGTCGTACTGGTCGAAACGAGAATCGTTCGCGGCGTTGTTGAAGCCGAGCTCGCGCCACGTCACCAGTTCGTCGAGGAATCCCTCACCGCTCTCGCTGATCCCCCACCACCCCGAACGCTTTCCCCGGGCACCCTCTTCGATCCGATCAGGCGACCATTCCTCCCGATCCAACACCCGCTCAACGACTTCGTGCGTCGCAATGTGACCGAAATGCAGGAACGGTGAGAGCGAGCTGGTTCCGTCCGCCCCAGGCTGATTGCGCAACTCAGCGTACTGGTCGAGCCGGTGGTCGAGGAATCGCTGCAGACGATCATCTGCGGAAGCCGGACCCCCGGGGAGCCAGTCCACCGGCTGCACGTCGTGGTCAATCGCGAGATCGTTCAGGCCCCCGGGACCCGAGAGGGCATCGAGGTCGGCTGCTGGCCATGTGGTCAGTATGTCTTTGGCCGGCGACGCGATTGGGCCGCCCGCATCGCCGAGAGGATCCGGAACCGGGGGATGTGTGAGATGCTCGAGGAGCTCGGGATGCAAGAAGCGTCGAAACTGATGGGCGGTCGGAAAGGCACGGCTTGCCTGCCGCATCGGCAGGATTCCGTTTCCGTCCACGGCCTCGAAGGCCTTCGGGATGCTCCGCGCAGCCTCCCGGACCATTCTCGGGAGGAAGAACGAGGGGAAATCGTCCGTGACAACCGCAGATGCACGTTCCGCCAGCCGCTGAAGCAGGCCCCGTCCAGCTCCCGCCTCAGGCTCTACGTAGGGGTAGTAGGCCACGCCCGCATCCGCGCAGGCGCGGGCATTATCGACCATCCCCTCGATCAGGAACCGGTGAAACCGCGCACTCGCCCACTCGTACCCGACGCGCAGCGGCTCAAAGATCAACAGCGGTTGTCCAACTTCCTCCGCGATTTCGAGGGCACGGTCGAGCGCCGAGTTGTACCTCGTCCGCCGTGCGGCCACCATCCAATAGAGGACATACTCCCCGTCGGACCGGATTGGTGCATCGTTGAGCTTCAGGATCCTTACGGTATCAACAGGCATAAGCTATAGCGTTTGTTACCAGTAGTTTACAATCGCCACCTAATGTGGATTCCAGCATATGGACGCCTTGAGGCACAGTTGAGATGCGCCGCAGGGGCTCCAAAGGGACATGCTTGCCGGACGGAGGAGCCGTGCGACGCCGGCAAACTTCTGTTCATTCCGTGTCCAGGACGAGAATCTATGCGTTCCCGTCACGGGAGGCAACCGCACCGCGGTCGTTGCGGGACCGGTGCTCGGTCGCTATTCTGACCGACCATGCGTCCCTTCCCCCGCCCGACCCTCGTGCTCAGCAAGTGTCTCGAGCTCGACGCGTGCCGTTACAACGGCCAGATGGTGCGGGCACCGGCGGTCGCGAAGCTCATACCGTTTGTCGAACTCACCCCCGTCTGCCCCGAGGTCGAGATCGGGCTCGGTATTCCACGTGACCCGATCCGTCTCGTGTCGATCCAGGGTGTCACCCGGCTCGTGCAACCGACGACAGAGCGGGACGTGACCGCGCTGATGGTGGATTTCAACGACGCGTTCTTGGGATCGCAAACGGATGTTGATGGCTTCATCCTGAAGAGCCGCTCCCCGTCCTGCGGCATCAAGGACACCAAGGTCTACAGCGGCGATGGAGGCAGCCAGCCGTCTTCCCGCGGGCCCGGCATGTTCGGCGGAGCGGTGCTCGAGCGGTTTCCGACCGCGGCCGTGGAGGACGAGGGTCGCCTCACCAACTTCCGCATTCGCCACCACTTCCTGACCAAGCTGTTCGCCAATGCCGCGCTGCGCGCCGTGCGGGACAGTGGTCGCATGGCGACCCTGGTGCAGTTCCACGCCGAGCAGAAGCTCACATTGATGGCACACCATCAGGAGCAGATGCGGGCGCTCGGGCGGATCGTGGCGAATCCAAACCGGCAGCCGTTCGGCGCCGTCGTGGCGGCCTATCGAGCGACCCTCACGCTGGCTCTCGCGCGCCCGGCACGCTCGACGTCGAACATCAACGTGCTGCAACACGCGATGGGGTACTTCTCCAAGCACCTCACCGGGGCCGAGAAGCAGCACTTCCTGGACTTGCTGGCGGAATACCGCATTGGCCGCTCACCGCTGAGCGCCCCGCTCGCCCTGGTGCAATCGTGGATCGCGCGTTTCGATGAACCGTACTTGCGGCAACAGCGGTATTTCGAGCCGTACCCGAGGGACCTCATGGACCTGCGGGACTCCGGGCGCGGGAACTGAGGCCGCTGTCAGGCGAGGCGCGTGTGGCGGTGCCCCGGATCAGAGCGCAGGAAGACCAGTCCCCGACCGCATGCGTCACAGCGGAAGATCCACACGCACTCGCCGTGCTCCCGTCCCTGAATGCGACAGAGCGGCGCATCACATGTCGGACAGAGGGCTGGAAGGTCGGACAGGCTGTTGCGGACGGCACGGGCAGCATCGTCGAGCGAGAACCCGCCCGTCGTCCGCGGAGTGGACGTCAGCGTGCTCATGCTACCCCTCTTTCCTCTCGGAGCTGATTCCCGACCGCGAAGACGCGGTTTCCTTCGCCTATTATGATAGCAGGCAGGGGGTGAAGACGGCGTGAAGGATTGATTGCATTTCTCGCATGGCCAGTAGCCCGGCAGCAACGGACCTCGCTACCTTTGCACTCCATGAACCACGAGCACACCCGCATCCCCAATCTCCCCGACGCCCTCTCGGGCCTCACCAGCATCGCCACGAACCTGTGGTGGAGCTGGAGTCGGGACGCCCGCAATCTGTTCCGCGACATCGACGAAGTGCTTTGGCACCGCACGCGCCACAACCCGATCGAGTTCTTGCAGTTGGTCGATCCAGCTCGGCTCATCGAATGCGCCCAGACGCCGCAGTTCGTTGCCAACTATCAATCCGTTTCGGCGCAACTCGAGCTCGCGCTGTCCGGACGTGAGACGTGGTTCCGTCGGAATTACCCCGAACATACGGCGCGTCCCGTCGCCTACTTTTGCGCCGAGTTCGGCCTCCACAACTCGGTCCCGATCTACTCCGGCGGACTCGGCGTGCTGGCAGGAGATCACTGCAAGACGGCATCCGACCTGGGGGTCCCCATGGTCGGGGTCGGTTTGCTGTACACGGCAGGTTACTTCGACCAGCGGATTCGATTGGACGGCTGGCAGGAGGACGCGGACGATCCGCTCGATCCCACGGTGACACCGCTCTTGCCCCTGCTGGATCCGACCGGGAGCCCGTACCTGGTCGAGCTTCCGATCGGTGACCGGACGCTCCACGTCGGCGCGTGGCAGATGATGGTCGGGTCGGTTCGCATCTTCTTGCTCGACACGAACCTCGAACGCAACGCTCCGGACGATCGCGGGCTCTCGCTCAAACTGTACGCGGGCGGACCCGAGATGCGTTTGCGTCAAGAATGGGTGCTTGGTGTCGGCGGCGTCCGGTTGCTGCGCAACCTCGGCATTGAACCCGCGGCCTGGCACGCCAACGAGGGACACGCCGCCTTCATGCTGGTCGAGCGGGTGCGGGAGCTCGCGCAGGGCGGGATGCCGCTGGACGAAGCGATCGTGAAGGTCCGCGCCACGAGCGTCTTCACGACGCATACGCCCGTGCCCGCCGGACACGATGTGTTCACGCGCGATCAAGTCGATCGGTGCATCGGGCGGTATCCCGAGGACGGTGGCCTGCCGCGGGAGACGTTCTACGAGCTCGGGCACCAC
The DNA here is from genome assembly GCA_039586875.1 of Gemmatimonadota bacterium. Classification (GTDB taxonomy): domain Bacteria; phylum Gemmatimonadota; class Gemmatimonadetes; order Gemmatimonadales; family GWC2-71-9; genus JAOTVV01. Next base: position 4,392 of record JBDHJO010000140.1, read on the forward strand.
CCGACGCACGACCACGGCTCCTACCACATGACGGTGATGGGCATACGGCTCTCCGGCCGAGTGAACGGAGTGTCGAAACTTCACGGCAAGGAAACACGCCGCATCTGGCGGGTGCTGTGGCCCGACCTCGAGCTCGACGCCGTCCCGATCACGCACGCGACCAACGGTGTGCACCTCGCGACGTGGATGGCCAACGTCATGATGGACCTGCTGGACGGCCACTTGGGATCCGGGTGGGGCGGCCGGCTCGATGCCGCAGAAATCGGAGAACAGATCCTGCACCTCGAGGCATCACGGTTGTGGGGTGTGCACGTCGAGCTCAAGCAGCGCCTCCTCGAGTTCATCCGGGAGGAAGCGAGGCAGCGTTGGCGGGACCACTGGAAGGAACCGGGGCACCTGGTCGCAGCGGGCACGCTGCTCAGCGAGAAGGCGCTCACCGTTGGCTTTGCGCGCCGGTTCGCCACGTACAAGCGCGCCGAACTGCTGTTCCGCGACCCCGATCGCCTGCGTCGCATTCTCACCGACCCCAAGCGGCCGGTGCAATTGCTCTTCGCCGGTAAAGCCCATCCGGCCGACGAGCCGGGTAAGCGAATGCTGCAGACTGTATACGGGTACGCGCACGACCCGAGCTTCGAGGGGCGCATCACGTTTCTCGAAGACTACGAAATGCATTTGGCGCACCGGCTCGTGCAAGGCGTGGATCTCTGGCTCAACGTGCCGCGGGTTCCCATGGAAGCGTGCGGCACGAGCGGGATGAAGGCGGCCCTCAACGGCGTACCGCAGTTGGGCACGCTCGACGGGTGGTGGGCCGAGGGGTATACGGGACATAACGGTTGGGCGATTCCCCTCGGGCCGACCAGGGAGAGTGACGAGCATGACGCTGATCATGTCTATACTTTACTGGAGGCCGAAGTCGTACCGACGTTCTTCAGGCGGGAACCGGGGGGCGTGCCGATGCAGTGGGTCGATGTGATGCGGCATGCACTCAAGGAGTCGTTGACGCGCTTCACGGCCCGAACGATGATGCAGCGGTATGCAAGTGAGTTCTACCTCCCCGCCATGCGGGGCGCCGGATCGGCCGGGCTTGCACCGACGGGCTGAGCGCGGGGCATCATGATTTCTGGCGGGGCGGACGTGGCACCTTTCCACGACATACCACCACTCGACGGCCGTGCGGTCCTGCACCTGACGGCAGAGTACTGGCCGTTCGCCCGAACCGGTGGGCTTGCGGAGGCAGTTCGCGGCCTGGCACAGCACCAGGCCAAGGCCGGTCAGCCCACGACCGTCGTGATGCCCTACTACCGATCGATTCGAGGCATCACCGACGCCATTCGGACGATCATCGAGTCGTTCACGGTCGACGTGGGGGGGCGATCGGAAACCGGAAGCGTGCACCGATTCACCGGAGACGGGACCGGTCCCACGGTGGTGTTCATCGACCACCCCGAGTACTTCGAGCGCGACGGCATCTACGGCGAAGACGGTGACGACTACCCGGACAACCTGCGACGGTTCGCCTTCTTCTGTCGCGCTGCCACGACACTGCTCCCGCGGATCTGCCCCGATGCGGGTGTGGTTCACGCACACGACTGGCACGCGGCCCTCTCGATTCCGTTCCTGCGGTACCTCCATGCCGGCGATCCCGTCTACGACCGGCTCGGGACCGTCCTGTCTGTGCATAATGCCGCGTACCAAGGGCATTTCCCACCGGACGCGATCGCGGACATCGGGCTTCCCTGGAGCATGTACGACTGGCGGTACTTCGAGTGGTACGACCGTGTGAACATCTTGAAGGGTGGGCTGGCCTTCGCCGACCTCGCCGCGACGGTGAGCCCGACCCACGCGGCGGAGCTGCGGACACCGAACGGTGGATTCGGCCTCCACGATCACTTCACTGCAATGGGCGATCGGTTCGTTGGCATCCTCAACGGGATCGACTACGAGTTGTGGAATCCGGAAACCGATCCGTACCTCACGGCCGGATACTCGCACTCGGATCTGGCGACACGGCACCGCAACAAGACCTCGCTCCAACGAACGTACCGCCTGCCCCGGCGGGCGCGGGTCCCGGTATTCGTCATGAGCGCGCGCCTGGTCGAGCAGAAGGGGCTGGATCTCGTACTCGCCAACGGGTTGCTGACGCGGTACGAGGGGCAGTTCATCTTCCTCGGACGGGGCGATCCTCGGTACGAGCGCGCCCTGGTGGAAGTCGGGCGTCTTGCCCCCGATCGCGTCGCGGTGCCACTTGCATTCGATGAACGTCTCGAGCATCGGCTCCTGGCCGGCGCTGATCTCTTGTTGATGCCGTCACAGTTCGAGCCGTGTGGCCTGACGCAGATGCGTGCACAGCGATACGGCGCGGTTCCGGTCGCGCGCCGCGTCGGCGGGTTGACCGATACGATCGTGGACGGCGTCACCGGCTTTCTCTTTGACGCGTATCAAGCAGAGGGACTCGAAACCGCGGTTCGTCGGAGCATCGCCGCGTATCACGATGCCACGCATTGGGACGCCCTGGTGCGGGAGGGCATGGAGCGTGACTTCAGCTGGGGACGCTCTGCCGCCCGGTATCAACAGCTCTATCACCGCGCGGTGGCCTCGCGCGCCCCGTCGCCATGACTATGCATTTCGTCCTCGCTCTCCACAGCCACCTCCCCTGGGTCCTGCACCACGGACGCTGGCCGCACGGCAGCGATTGGCTCTGTGAGGCCGCGCTCGACACGTATCTGCCGCTGCTCGAACAGTTACATGCCTTGGAGCGGGAGGGGACGCCAGCGCCGGTCACGCTCGGGATCACGCCGATTCTCGCCAACCAGCTCGCCCACCCGTCGTTCGTCACCGAGATGGAGCACTTTGTCGAGGAGCGCCTGCGGGCGGCGCGAGCGGCGCCGGAGGAACTCTCACGCACCGGTGATCACGACCTGATCCCCGTGGCGCGGAAGTGGCTGGAACGGATCGAGCGGCTGTACCGCCTCTTCGAAGACCTCGACGGTGACCTGCTGCGGGCGTTTCGTGACCTCGAAGACCGCGAGCGCCTCGAACTGATGGGTTCGGCTGCCACGCACGGGTATCTGCCGCTCCTTGCACGTGACGAGAGTATCCAGCTCCAGTTGATGCATGGGTTTGCGGAGCACGAGCGTCTGTTCGGCCGTGCACCACGCGGATGTTGGCTTCCCGAGTGTGCCTATCCCGGGCGGATCGGCGACGCGCCCGAACGACTCGGGATCGAGGAACACCTGGCCGATGCGGGTTTCGGGTTCTTCT
>JBDHJO010000334.1:0-2155 GCA_039586875.1 Gemmatimonadota bacterium
AACTCGGCGCTGATCTCGTACGCGCGGCGCGCCGTGTAGATCTCGGTGGTCGCCGTATCATTAAAAAAGGGCTCGTCGTATGGAATCGCCTCAAACCGATCGTAGTACAGGACACACTCGACGTCCGGCGGCGTGAGACCGGCGAGGACGCCGAGTGGCAGCGGCTCCATCCGACCTTCATCGACGTAGAGGCTGTGCTCCAGCCGCCCGATGTTGGGCCTGATGAAGGTGATCTTCATACCGTCGCGACCGCGCGCGGCGAGAGCGGCGTGGGCGCACCGAGCCGCTGCCCCTGCTTGGCATGGATCTCCCGCTTCGAAATCCGGTTGGAGAGCAGGTAGATCCCCAGCCGGTACGGGTCCCGCAGGTGGGTCCGACGGTCGATCGCACGCTTCATCGTGGACAACGCCGTATTGAATTGTGTCCGGGCCCGGTAGCACCCTTCGGTCAGTTGGTCTGCCGTCATGCCCCGCGGGCGAAAGGTGGCGTGACCGTACCGGTAGTCCGGCGCCAGCCACCAGCGATCGTGGATCAGTCGACCATCGGCCTTCAGACGCTCGAACAGTGCCGCACCGGGCGTAGGCGTCAACGGGTTGAAGTTCGCCAACATGAACTTCTTCTCGATGGCGAACTCCACCGTACGATCGAAGGCGTCGACCGTATCGTGGTCGTACCCGAAAATGAACGTACCGTAGATCATGATCCCGGCGTCGTGGAGCACGTCGATCGCCGTGTCATAGTCATACTTGAGGTTCAAGCCCTTGCGCATTTGCCGGAGATTGCGCGCGTTCAGCGACTCGAACCCCACCAGCACGCTGAGACAGCCGCTTCGTCGCATCAAGGCGACCAGCTCGCGGTCCCGAGTGACATCGATGGACGCCTGGCACGACCAGACGATATCGAGGGGCACCAGGGCCCGGAACAACTCTTTCGCCTTCGGAATGTCCACGAAGATGTTGTCGTCGACGAGGAACACGTGCTTGCGGCCGATCCCGGCAATCTCCTCGACCACATCCTGCACCCGACGCTGCCGCAGGTTTGCACCGTAGAACGCGCGAATCGAGCAGAAATCGCAGTTGTACCGACAGCCACGGCCGTACTGGACGAGCGCGATCGGCGCATACCGTTTGCCGGCGAAGATGCTGCGGTCCGGGCGGCGTCCATCGAGCTCAGGGAACTGGGCCTGCTCGTACCTGCTGCGGAGCGCACCGCGCTGCACGTCGGCGATCACCTGCGGCCAGATGTCTTCGGCATCGCCCCGCACAACCGCATCTGCGTAGGCCAAGGCTTCGTCTGGTAGGAACGTCGGATGGTAGCCGCCCACGACCACCGGGACACCGCGCCGGCGGAATTCCGTCGCGAGTTGGTACGCCCGCCGGGCCGTGTACGTCTCGACGGTCATCGCCACGAGGTCGGCCGGCTCGTCGAGGGGAATGGGCTCGAGACGCTCGTCGTACAGCACCGTCTCGACGCCCAGGGGCGTGGCGGCCTCGAGAGTCGCGAAACACAGCGGCTCCATCGCGTCGGACGACCGTGCATCCCGCATGTTCGGACGGACGAAGAGGATCTTCAGGGAGCCCCCTCTTGATACTCGAAGAAGGTGGTCGTATAACATGGTGAGTAGCGCAAGTCAACCGTCGGGCGACCCGCGGTTTTCGATGACGCTGGGGCAACACGGTACGAACCCGGGAGGGGCACGTTGTGATCCGAATTGCGCTGATCTCCCCCAAGGGTCCCTTGTACCGACACCGCGGCGGCATCTTCCGTCGCTCGTTGCGGTATGCACCGCTCACGCTCCCCACGCTCGCGTCACTGATCCCCACGCCGACCTGATCGGGATGACCGTGATCACCGGCACGGCGCCGCGGGCGTACGACCTGGCACATCGCTTTCGCGCGCGGGGCATCCCCGTGGTGCTTGGCGGTCCCCACGTCACGCTCGTTCCCGACGAGGCGAGCCTCCACGCGGACGCGGTGGTGGTGGGGTATGCCGAGGCGAGCTGGCCACGCCTCCTCCGGGACTTCGTGCATCGCCGCATGCGTTCGCGGTACGACCAGGACCCGGATCTCAGCTTGGCCGGCCTACCCCCGGTGCGACGAGACTTGATCCCCAGGCGGCGATATCTGACGACCAACGTATTCGAGGCCACGCGCGG
>JBDHJO010000141.1:0-7620 GCA_039586875.1 Gemmatimonadota bacterium
CCGTACTGAGGGAAGCGACGGCTATGCGACACCTGACAGGACGGGCAGAGGGTCACCTCTGCTCCCACGCGGACGCCGAGGCGCTCGGCGTGCGGGTTCACCGGGATGTCGTGCAGCCGTTCCACGAGTTACGCGTTGCGGCGCACGACGCCGGGTTCGATCTGCAGATCCTGAGCGGGTTCCGTAGCTTCGAGCAGCAGCTCTCGATCTGGAACCGCAAGGCCCTCGGGGAGCGCGCGGTGCTCGACAGCGAAGCACGCCCGATTGACATCGCCACGCTCTCCGAGCGCGAGCTCGTTCTTGCCATCCTTCGTTGGTCCGCGCTGCCCGGAGCCTCGCGGCATCACTGGGGTACGGATCTCGACGTGTACGATGCCGCAGCGAGACCGGACGGGTACGAGATCGAGCTGATCCCCGACGAGGTAAACCCCGGCGGGATGTTTGGCCCGCTGCACGAGTGGCTCGACGAGCGAATGGCGACGGCTACCGCGTTCGGGTTCTTCCGCCCCTACGATCGGGATCGTGGCGGCGTGGCGCCAGAGCGCTGGCACCTCAGCCACGCACCGACGGCGGCGCCACTGCTCGAGCAACTCACGGTGGATGAGCTGCGTGAGGCCGTGGCAGCAGCCAACATGCCACTGCAGGATGTCGTGCTCGCACACCTCGACGAGGTCTTTGAGCGGTTCGTCATCAACATCAACCGAACGCAACCATGACGTTTCGCCCACGACAGGAGTGGGGCACGATCGCCCTCGAGCCCGACGTCTACGGCCGCTCGCATCTCGGCGTGCCGCTCGAAGTGTGGTATCCGCAGGACCAGTGCCGCATCCTCGTGTTTGCAGCGATCCATGGGGAAGAACCCGAAACGTGCTTCGCACTCTCCCGAGCGCTGCGTCACCTTCGCGAGCCATCGCCACACTGCGCGGTCGTGTTGGCTGCGAATCCCGATGGGTTGATCCGCGGTACGCGCGGCAATGCTCGGGGGGTGGAGCTCAATCGCAACTTCCCGTCGTCCGACTGGCAGCCGGATCCGGTGGCGCACCGGTCCACGCTCGACGATCCTCGCGACGTGGCCCTCAGTCCGGGAACGCACGCGGGCTCCGAATCCGAAACACAGGCGTTGATTGCGCTGGTTGAGAAACTGCAGCCCGACACGGTAGTGTCCCTGCACGCTCCGCTCGCGTGCATTGACGACCCGCAGGAGAGTCCGCTCGGCGCGTGGCTGGCCGAGCAGACCGGTTTGCCGCTTGTACCGGACGTCGGGTATCCGACTCCCGGCTCCTTCGGGACCTGGGGTCGTGAGAAGGGTGTGCATGTGGTCACCTACGAGTTCCCACTCAGTACCACGGACGTCCTGGTCCGCGAGCACGTGCCCGTCCTCGTCGAGCTGCTCACCAATCCGACCCTACCGTAGGATGGGCCTTCGGCGCAGAATCAGCGGGCAACCCGCCAATCGATAGGGCAGGCCATGGTTCTCAACTACATCTGGATCGCGTTCTTCTTGATCGCCATGGCCGTCGGCCTCGTGAAGCTGATCGTGCTTGGGGACACCGAGATCTTCACGACCATGGTGAACAGCACCTTCGAGATGGCGAAGGTGGGCTTTGAGATCTCGCTCGGCCTCACCGGCGTGCTCACGCTGTGGCTGGGACTCATGAAGGTTGGCGAGGCGGGTGGTGCCGTGAACATCCTGGCCAAGGTCGTGCGCCCGTTCTTCCATCGGCTCTTCCCGGAGATCCCGCGCGACCATCCGGTGCACGGGTCGATGATCATGAACTTCGCGGCCAACATGCTCGGGCTCGACAACGCCGCGACCCCGCTCGGCCTCAAGGCCATGCAAGAACTGCAGGAACTCAATCCCGAGAAAGACACGGCGTCGAACGCGCAGATCATGTTCCTCGTGCTCAACACGTCGGGACTGACGCTGATCCCCATCAGCATCATGGTCTACCGTGCCCAGATGGGGGCGGCGAATCCGTCCGACATCTTCCTGCCCATTCTGCTGACGACCTTCTTTTCGACATTAGCGGGGCTGGTTGCCGTGGCCGTCGTGCAGCGGATCAACCTGTTCGATCCCGTGGTGTTGGGGTACCTGGGTGGCCTCACCGCGTTGGTCGCGGCCGTGATCATGTACTTCTCGAGCCTCCCCCAGGGCCAGATCGAGACGATCTCAAACGTGGTGGCAAACGTGATGCTGTTCGGCATCATCGCGGGGTTCATCCTGCTCGCCGCAATCAAGCGGGTGAACGTCTACGAGGTGTTCATCGAAGGTGCGAAGGAAGGGTTTCCCGTCGTCATCAAGATCATCCCGTACCTCGTCGCGATCCTCGTGGCCATCGGCGTGTTCCGGGCGTCGGGAGCTATGGACTATCTGGTGGCGGGGATCGGCAGCGCATTTGCCGCGCTTGGTATCAACACGGATTTCATCGAGGCGCTGCCCACGGCCCTGATGAAGCCGCTCAGCGGGAGCGGCGCCCGCGGCATGATGGTCGACGCCATGCAGACGCACGGTGCCGACTCGTTCGTGGGGCGGCTGGCGTCTACCTTCCAGGGCGCGACCGACACGACGTTCTATATCATCGCGGTCTACTTCGGTTCGGTGTCCGTACGAAAGACGCGGCATGCCGTGACATGTGGCCTGATCGCCGATTTCGCCGCGATCATTGCCGGGATCTTCATTGCGTATCTGTTCTTCCATTAGGTACCGGCGGGCGTGCGTGCCCGCATATTGACACGAAAGGAATCACGACATGCGGTGTGGACAAGGATGGGTTGGGAGAGGGCTGTGGACGGTCATGCTGTTGGCCACGATTGCTCCGACGGCGGTGGGGCAGACAAAGCTCCTCAGGTTTCCGGATCTGCACGACGATCTGGTGGTGTTCGTCTATGCGGGTGATCTGTGGACGGCATCGACGTCCGGCGGTCTGGCGACGCGCCTGACGGCACATCCGGGGCTCGAGCTTTTCCCTAAGTTTTCGCCGGACGGGGAGTGGATCGCCTTCACCGGCCAGTACGACGGTGACGAGCAGGTGTACGTGATCCCGACGACGGGTGGGGTGCCGCAGCAATTGACGTACTATCCCGCACGGGGGCCGCTCGCGCCTCGGTGGGGCTACGACAACCAGGTGTACGGATGGACTGGCGATGGGAAGGTGCTGTTCCGGTCGCTCCGTGGCGACGGCTGGGACCTCACCGACAGTCGGCTGTACACCGTCCCGCGCACGGGTGGGCTTCCCGAAGCGCTGCCCATGCCAGTGTCGGGAGCCGGCGCCCTCTCGCCCGACGGGCGCCAGGTCGTGTACTCGCCGCTCTTCCGTGATTTCCGCACCTGGAAGCGGTACGAGGGAGGATGGGCGCAGGAGTTGTACATCTTCGATCTCGCGAGTCACGAGGCACAACGGGTCACGGATCATCCGCGCGCCGACCGCGATCCGATGTGGATGGGCGACAGAATCTATTTCACGTCGGATCGGGACGGCACGCTCAACATCTACGCCTACGATCCAGCGACCGCCACGACCGCCCAGGTGACGAACAGCACAACCTGGGACGTCCGATGGCCGAGTGACGATGGTGATCGTCACATCGTGTATGAACTCGATGGCGAACTCGTGATCCACGATGTGGTCGCGAACGTTGCGACGCCGGTGTCGATCATGGTGCCGACCGACGGGGTCGCCATGCGGCCCTCGCGCCTCGATGTCTCGGGTAACGTCGAAGGGTGGGCGCTGAGTCCGAAGGGGGAACGCGTGCTCTTCGTCGCGCGCGGGGACGTGTTCACCGCACCGATCGAGCACGGGCCCACGCGTAATCTCACTCGATCGTCCGGCGCACACGACAAGCATGCACGCTGGTCGCCCGATGGGACGCGGATCGCGTTCGTGAGCGACAGGTCGGGTGAGGAAGAAGTCTATGTGATCGCGCAGGACGGCACGGGTGAACCCGAGCAACTCACCTCTGGCAGCACGGGCATGCTGTATGTGCCGGCGTGGTCGCCCGACGGCTCGCATATCGCGTACAGCGACAAGGACGGGCAGCTCTTCATCGTGAACGTGGCCTCGAAGGTCAAGACGCTGGTGGCCGACGAGCGGCAGTATCAGCTCCGTGACTATACCTGGTCGCCCCACGGTGGCTGGCTCACGTTCACGCTCAATGACGCGAACGGCTTCTCCTCCGTGTGGGTGTACAGTGTCGCGGCCGGTGAGCTCCACCGGGTGACGCCTGAGATGTTCAACGAATTCTCACCCGCGTGGGACCCGTCGGGTGACTACCTGTACTACATCGCCGACCGTGCCCTGGCGCCGCAAATCGGCTCGTTCGAGTGGAACTACGTCGTCGATCGTGAGTCGTGGATCTATGCGTTGGCACTGCGCAAGGATGTGCCGCATCCCTTTGCCCCCCGCAGCGACGAGGTGGCGACGGATGCCCAGGACGAGACGGAAGACGACGGCGAGGACAACGGCGACGATTCCGGGCCCATCGCCATCGACTTCGACGGATTGGCCGAGCGCGTAGCGCGCGTCCCGGTCGGCAATGGGAACTATGGGCAATTGTCCATCGTCGAGGGCAACCTTCTCTATGTCGAGGGCACGCCGTTCTTTTACGGCGCGTCGAGCGGGCAACGGCCGGCGATCAAGATCTTCTCCCTGGAGGATCGGGAGGAGAAGACCGTCCTCGAGGGGGTGGGCGGGTATGTCCTCTCGAACGACGGGAAGAAGTTCCTCGTGCAACAGGGCGGGGCGTATCACCTCTACGACGTGAAGGCCGACGCATCGAGCTCGAAGAAGGTCGTCTCCACGGCGGACCTGCAGGTGGATCGCGTGCCCGCGGATGAGTGGCGGCAGATCTTCCACGAGGTGTGGCGACGGTTCCGCGACTGGTTCTACGTCGAGAACATGCACGGGTACGACTGGGAGGCGCTTCGTGAACAGTATGCCCCGCAGCTGGAGCATGTGGCGCACCGCTCGGACCTGAACTACGTGATCGGCGAGATGATCGCCGAGTTGAACGTCGGGCACGCCTACATCTCCGGTGGTGACTACGAGACGCCGGATCGCCCGAGCGTCGCTCTGAGCGGCGCGACGTTCGCGTTGGACGGAGCTGCCGGCCGCTACCGGATTGCGAAGATTTATCAGGGGGACAACGCGCAGGATCGGTATCGATCGCCGCTCACGGAGATCGGCGTCGACGTTTCGGTAGGCGACTATGTGTTGGCCATCAATGGAGAGCAGCTCATCGCTCCCGACAATCCCTATCGGATGCTGCGCGGCCTCGGTAGCGCACCGCTGGCACTAACCGTCAACGACGACGCAACTGCCGAGGGGGCGCGCACGGTGGTCGTCACACCGATCAGCAGTGAGGGATCGCTCAAGTACTATGAGGGCATTGCGGCCAAGCGCCGGTTCGTGGAGGAGCGCACCGGGGGGCGGATTGGTTACATGCACCTCCCCGACATGGGGTCTGACGGTATCCGCGAGTTCATCACCTGGTACTACCCGCAGATTCGGAGGGAAGGGCTGATCATCGACGTGCGCGGCAACGGCGGTGGGAACGTCAGCGCCATGCTGATCGAGCGCCTGAGCCGCAAGCTGCTCAGCACCGGGTTCAACCGAACTGCCGATTGGCCCGACACCTATCCGGGTACGGTCTTCACCGGGCACCTCGTGGCCCTGATCAGCGAGACCTCCGCGTCGGACGGCGACATCTTCCCCGGCATGTTCAAGGCCGCAGGACTCGGCCCGCTGATTGGGAAGCGCACATGGGGTGGGGTCGTCGGGATCAGTGGACACGGGGTGCTGATCGACGGCGGCGACGTTCGTGTCCCGCAGTATGGAACCAACGATGTGAACGGGAACTACATCATCGAGGGCGTCGGGGTTGCTCCGGACATTGAGGTCGAGAATACGCCGAAGTCGGTCATCGAAGGTCGCGACTTGCAGCTCGAGCGCGGAATCGAGGAGCTGATGAATGCGATCGAGCTGGACCCACGAGGCTTACCCGAGTGGCCGGTGCCACCGGTCAAGACGAAGGAGGCGACCGGCGGCGGCAACTGATTCGCTGGCGCGCCGGTCTTCGCCACGTGACGCGCCCGACCCCTCGCGGGTCGGGCGCGTGTGGTTTTCAGGGATCGCGTTGGGCGGCCGCCGCCGAATCGAGTGCGGCTCGCAGCTCCGTGATATCGATCGACATGACCCAGACATCGAAGTTGTGCGTGCGCGTACTCGTGAAGGCGATCTTCGTCCCGTCCGGCGACCACCGCGGCGTGCCGTCGTGGGCAGGATGCATCGTGAGTTGGACTTGCGGTCCGCCGAGTGCGGTGGTGACCCAGAGATCACAGTCGCCTCGGTCGGTGCACTTCACGAACGCGAGCATGGAGCCGTCCGGCGACAGGTCCACGTACCGGTACCAATGATCCCCCGCGGGGAGGATCTCCCGTGAATCGTCGCCATCCACGAGGGTGGCCCAGACGCTCGAGGCCGGTGAGTCGACGTCCCGCAGCGTGAAGTACACGGCAGCTCCGTCGGCGGACCAGCATCCGGGCAGCGGCATCTTGCCCTCTGCCGCGGTATAGAACACCCGGGTTTCACCCGTGCCGATGTCGAGCACCCACAGGTTGGGCCCCTCCTTGAACGCGATCCGCGTGCCGTCAGGTGACCACTGCGGCAACCCGCCGCGGAACACGGGGATCGATGCCGGCACGATCCGGATGGGCGGGCCGCCCAGTGCCGACGTGAGCTTGATGCTGTTGCCCTCCTCCGCATCGAACACGATGTAGTGCCCCTCACGCGACCAGCGTGGATGCTCTCCGATCTCGTGCGTCAGCCATTGCGGCCGGCCGCCGGCGGATGGGATGGTGTGGAGGCCCGCCGTCGGACCCGAAGCGCGGTCCGTGCCGTAGGAGTACACCAGGGTGGTGCCATCCGGGGACCAGGAGGGAAAGCCTTCCTGGGCGGGGTCGAACGTCAGTCGTTGAACGGGAAAGCGGTCCTGAGCCGAAAGAGCGGCGGTCCAGCAGCTCGAGACCACAACGGCGAGCGTCATACCGCGGCGCGCGTGCATGATCACCTCGGGTGTCGATGGCACCCCCACACGGGGCGGTGCCCGTGGTCCGACGGTACCTGCGCGGTCGATGCTGCAGTGTGGAATCTAAGGTGCTGGGCGCACCCCGGCGATGTGGCCGGTCACCGTTCAGCTCCGCATCCCGATGATCATCCCGCCGATGTACGGCACGAGCCAGATGACCCAGACGATGATGCTGTAGCGGTGGAAGCCGATGCGGGCGTCCTCGGTGCCGCGCCGTGTGACCCAGGTTGCCCAAATGGCGTGGGCCAGCATGAGCCACAACGCGATCTGGCCCGTCAGGGTATGCGGGTCCCGCAGGTCGAAGCGCCCCTCGGCCAATCGGTGCATGGCGAGCGTCCCCGACACGTCGAACGCGAGGCCGGTCCAGAACGCGGTGACATGCCAGGGCTTCAGGTACCTCGCAAGCCGCTCCGACCACACCCCGAGCGAGTAAAAGACCAGCGCAAGGGTGATCAGCGTCGAGGATGCGATAAACAGAGGTGTCACGCGCCAAACATCAGTCCGGCGTGTCGGTCGACGCCGGACCCTTCACACCCT
>JBDHJO010000335.1:0-3175 GCA_039586875.1 Gemmatimonadota bacterium
AATGCTGATCATTCTGGAGCACCGTCCTCGGGTTTGCACCGACGGACGTACACCACGACATTGGGCAGAAGGCCAAGGAGGTGCCGACATGAACACCCGATTCGGGATTCCCCTCGCCGCCGCCGCTGCCGCGGTCTTCGCGCAATGCGGCGACTCCACAGAACCAGGCGTGTCGGACTTCGACTGGAGCGGGACGATCGACCAGGGCGACGCGATCGAGCTCAAGGGTGTGAACGGGGACATTGTGGCGACGGTCGCCCCCGGGGATGATGTGACCGTCACGGCGACCAAGCAGGCGCAGCAAAGCGACCCGGCATCGGTCCGCATCGAGGTGGTGCCACACCCCCTCGGTGTCACGATCTGTGCCGTCTATCCCGACGTGCCGGGACAGCCCGCGAACGAGTGTGCGCCCGGAAGCGGAGGCTACCTGAGCGCGCAGAACAACGATGTCCAAGTCGATTTCGCAGTACGCGTGCCGCCTGGCGTCGATTACATCGGCACGACCGTCAATGGCCAGGTGGCCGGCACCGGCCTCGGTAGTGACGCGATTGGCACGACGGTCAACGGCAACGTGAACCTCACGACGTCACAGCTTGCGACGGCGAGCACCGTCAACGGAACCGTCGCGGTGGCCATCGGCCTGACAGACTGGGGCCGCGATCTCGATTTCGGTGCGGTCAATGGCAACGTCACGGTGGAGGTCCCATCCGGCACCAACGCCGACGTGCGCCTGGCCACCGCGAACGGCACCATCTCCTCCGAGTTCCCGCTCACGGAGGTGAGCCCCGGGAACGTGCAGGGCACGCTCGGCACCGGCGGACACTTCCTCCGTCTCATCACCGTGAATGGCGATGTGAGGGGCGATGTGAGGCTCGATCGAGGCCCCTGACCGGCAACGAATCGAAGCGAGAGGGCGGGATCCCCCCGCCCCTCAAGCTGCGTGCCAGTCGTCCGCTCAGTACGTCGCTCCCTGGATGTAGTCCTTCATCATCCTGTTCTCGAACTCCGCCTCCTGGACGTGCGCGTTCACCAGATCACCGATGGAGACGATGCCGGCCAGCCGGCCAGCCTGCAGCACCGGGAGGTGCCGGATGCGGTTCTTCGTCATGACAGCCATCGCGACGAGCACGTCGTCGTCGGGGTTCCCGAACACGACGTCGGTGGTCATGACGTCGCGGATCTCCGCAGGACATACTCGCCCGTCGCCCTTGAGGTGCGCCTCGAGGTGGGTACAGCGTTCACCACACTCTCGCAAAACGTCGCGCTCCGTGAGGATCCCGATGACCGCCCCATCGCCTTCGGTCACGACAATGGCACCGATGCGGTGCGCGTTGAGCCGGCGGATGGCCTCGTTCACCGACCGACCTGCGTCGATGGTGACGACCGTCGTGCCCTTCGACTTCAGGATGTCCGCGATCTGCATGCCTGCCCCCTTTCCGACGTGATGCACCCAACGCAACTGCTCCTGCGCACCCAACGCAACTGCTCCTGCGCAAGCGCGCGAAGGCGCTCACGCCGACGGCGAACGGTGCGGTGAGATCGTCTATTGCAGGCGGCAGCCCGACGCTGCCGTTGTCGGATGAGGAGGACGCCGCACACGGCGGCAGGTCCAATATTGTTCCGAGGGCGACTGTCGGCAATAGGAAGCTTGTGCGTCATCGGCCGGCGGTGCCGGATGCCGATGTCACGAGCTTGTCTCGCAGCTTGCGAGAGGCGTTTCCTCCGTAAATCCTGCTGCAATCACCGGGTCGCGAAGAGAAGGCCGTGCCGAATCCGGTCAAGCCCCGCAGATCCGCCACTTCCACCGATGATGTCCGGCGTGTGCGCTCTGCCGGAGCCATCACGGCCGTGGGCCGATATCCACCTCGATCCCCCGCCAGCGCCCCTGCCGGAACCGCAGCACGCTCAGCACCGACCGGGTCACGTGACCCAGCACGATGGCGGTCCAGATATCCCCCGGCTCGAGCCCTCTCAGCTGCTGTAGCACGGCACACAGTCCGAGCGGCACCGCGAGTTGGGAGACAATCGAGATGTACAGGGGCGACCGGGTGTCGCCCGTTCCCTGGAGCCCGCCCGTGTATGTGAGGGCGACCGTCACGAAGAGCCCTGACACGGCGAGGTAGCGCAGCAATCCGACCCCGATGTCGACCGTGCCGCGATCCTCGATGCCGAACAACCCGAACAGTACATGGGGAATCGTGAGGAAGGCAGAGCCTACCGTGACGGCAACGCCGAGCCCAATGAGCGACGCCACGTGCACACCATGCAGACTGCGTTCGGGCCGGCCGGCACCGAGGTTTTGGCCGGCGACGGTTGCCGCGGCACCCATCAGCCCCGCCGACGTCCAGGTGATCAGCGAGAACAGTTCGGTGTACCCGACGGCGTACGCCGCCTGTGCCTGCGCGCTCCGTTGCAGGGAACCGACGAACCTGAGGAGAAACACCCCTCCGATGTTCATGGCGACGCCCTGGATGCCCGCCGGAATGCCGAAACGGAAGAGTGAACGGATGATGAACCAGTCCGGCCGAAGCTCCATGCCACGGTGGAAGTGGATCACCCATAGACGGGAGAAGAACAGGCGGTGCG
Organism: Gemmatimonadota bacterium; assembly: GCA_039586875.1. Taxonomy (GTDB): domain Bacteria; phylum Gemmatimonadota; class Gemmatimonadetes; order Gemmatimonadales; family GWC2-71-9; genus JAOTVV01. The sequence continues at coordinate 2,587 of JBDHJO010000335.1, forward strand.
CGGCCAGCAACGAGAGGAGCCCGCCCGCGAGGACCGTCCCCATGGCGGCACCGGCCGTGCCGAAGGACGGGATCGGGCCGAAACCCCGGATCAGGATCACGTTGAAGACCAGGTTCAGCACGGTGAGGGCAACGCCGTAGCGCAAGGGGGTGCGCGCGTCGCCAGCCGAGCGCAACGCACCGCCCAGCATGAAGAACACCATCATGCCGAAGCTGAACACGAACATGATCCGGAGATACGGCAGCGCCTCTGACTGTACCTCGGGGGCGGCCTTCACAAGACCGAGCAGGGACGGCGCGAGCACGTAGCCGACCGGCGCGAGAACGCCGATCGACAGGACCGCAGCAGTGAGAAACGCCTGGTAGACGGTTCGGTTCACCTTCTCAGCATCGTCGGCTCCTGCGAACCGCGCCACCAACACGCCCATGCCGGTAAACAGCGATCCGACAAACACCATGACGACGAGGAAGATCTGCCACGACACGCCGATTGCGGCGTTGCCTGTGTACCCCACGTAGTGTCCGACCATCGCGTGATCGACGAAACCCTGAAGGCCCCCAATGGCGTTCTGGAGCATGGTGGGCCACGC
>JBDHJO010000142.1:0-7471 GCA_039586875.1 Gemmatimonadota bacterium
CGGGGAATGCACCTCCCCTACGCAATGGCGCAACAGTAGCGGTCACCGGGTCGATGTCCCGACCCCCCGTCATTCTTGGTATGTTCCTCACTTCCCGATTCCCAACGGATATGCGATGAACGGCGAGCCGCTCTTCAACGACCTCATCGGTGTGATGGCCGTGATCACGATGATCCCAGTCTTCTTCATGTGGCTGGAGAAGACCACCCGCTGGAAGGTGTTCGACATCCTGCCGGCGATCATTTGGATCTTCTTGACACCGATCTTGCTCAGCAACATCAACGTGATCCCGCGTGAGTCGCCGATCTACGCGACCTTCCGCTCGTTCGCGGTGCCGATGTTCATCGTGCTGATGCTGCTGGACATCAATATCCGGCAGTCGCTGCGGGTCGCGTGGCGCGGTGCTGCGGTACTCGTGATCGGGTCCGTCGGCATCGTGGTCGGGGCGGTGATCTCGTTCTGGCTCTTCAAGTCGGGCCTGCCCGAAGACACCTGGCGCGGATATGGCGCCCTGGCGGGAAGCTGGATCGGCGGCACGGGGAACCTCGCGGCGGTGGCGGAGAGTCTCGATACCCCCGGTGAGATGGTGGGCATGGTGGTGCTCGTCGACAACTTCGTCTACGTGCTCTACTTCCCGTTGATTCTCACCTGTAAGCGGTGGGCAGCGACCTTCAACCGTTTCACGGGCGTTTCCCAAGAGCAGATCGATCACATCGCGCAGGTCGACCAGCAGATCGAGAAGAAGACGCACGAGGTGCACTTCCGTGATGTCTTGATTCTGTTGGGCTTCGGATTCGTCGCCATCTTCGCGGCGAATCAGCTGGCGGCGATCTTCCCGGAGGTCCGACCCGTCTTCACGCAGAGCACGTGGGCGATCCTGCTGGTCACCACATTCGGCATCCTGATGTCGGCGACCAAGCTCAAGGACGTGCCCGGCACCGAACCGCTCGCGATGGGCATGGTCTACATCTACATGACCATGCTCGGCGCGCAGGCCGATCTCACCAAGATCGGTGGGGCGCAATGGTTCCTCGCGGCAGGGTTCATCTGCATCACCGTGCACCTGCTCTTCATCATCATGGGAGCGCGGTTGTTCAAGATCGACGTGAGCATGGCGGCGGTGTCCAGCGTGGCTGCGGTGGGTGGGGCAGCATCGGCACCGGTGGCGGCGGGCTACCACCGGGAAGAGCTCGTGCCCATCTCGATCATGCTGGCGCTCATCGGCTATGCGTTGGGGAACTACCTGGGCGTCGCCACGGCCTGGGCCTGCCAGCTGCTGCTCTGATGGGGCCGGACGTCTCGATCGATTCCGCGACGCTGCTCCGACGTTTTCTGGCGTACGTCCGCATCGAGACGACCGCGGACGAGAACAGTGAGACCACGCCGTCAAGCGCGTGTCAGTGGGAACTCGCCCGGTTACTCGAGTCCGAGTTACGGGCACTCGGGCTCGAGGGGGTACGCTTGGACGAATTCGGGTACGTATACGGGCATCTGCCGGAGCAGGTGGCGCCAGACTCGCCACGGGCGGGAAGGATCCCCACGGTCGGATTGGTTGCCCACGTGGACGTGTCGCCGTCGGTGTCCGGCAAGGATGTGCAGCCCATCGTGCACCACGCCTACGAGGGCGGGGCACTGCGGCTGCCGAAAGGACCCGACGTCGTCCTGACACCGGAGACCGACCCGCCCCTGGGCGACTGCAAGGGACTGGACATCGTGACGTCCGACGGATCGACCCTCCTCGGCGCCGACGACAAGGCGGGAATCGCCATCATCATGACCGTGCTCGATGCGCTCCGCCAGCACCCCGAGATCGAGCACGGCCCGATTGCCGTCGCGTTCACCGTGGACGAAGAGATTGGGCGTGGTGTCGACAAGTTCGACCTCGAGGGGTTCGGCGCCGAGGTCGCCTACACCATCGACGGCAGCGGGCTCGGTGAGATCGAGGACGAGACGTTCTGCGCGGACAGCATGATCGTGACGGTCACGGGACGGAACGTCCACCCGGGATACGCCAAGGACAAGATGGTCAACGCGATGAAGGTCGCAGCGGATCTCATCGCGCGGTTGCCGAAGGACGGTTTGTCACCGGAGACGACCGAGGGTCGGGAAGGCTATGTTCACCCGCACGCGCTGCAGGGCAACGAGGAACTGACGACGGTGCAGTTCATCCTGCGGGACTTCACGGAGGCGGGCTTGGCCGAGCAGCGGGCACTGATCGAGTCGTGCGCGCATGCGGCGGCAGCCGCGTATCCGGGATCGTCGGTGTCGTTCGACGTGACCTCGTCGTACCGCAACATGAAGGTCGTGCTCGACCGGCGTCCCGAGGTTTCCGGTTTCGCCGAGGAGGCCGTGCGCGCGGTCGGGTTGGAGATGACGAAGAAGCCGATCCGCGGCGGGACCGACGGCGCACGGCTCTCGTTCATGGGCCTGCCGACGCCGAATGTGTTCACCGGTGGACACAACTACCACAGCCGCCGCGAGTGGATTGCGGTGCAGCACATGGCGAAGTCGGTCGAAGTGATGCTGCGGCTTCTCGGTATCTGGGCCGAGCGCGGAGAGAAGCGGGGCTTGCTGGAGGTCTCGGGCTAGCGGAGCACGACGGTCATGAGGACGGGGCGGTGATCCGACGCCATGCGCTCGTCGATCGCCCGATAGTCCACGACCTCGAACCGCGCCTCGGGGCGGTACAGGATGTAGTCGATTTCCACCTCGGGCGTGTCGGCGCGCCACGTCAGGTGGGCCCCGGTCGGCTTCGCCCGCATCGTCCAATGCTCGCTGAGCATCTGCATGACCGGATCGCCGGGCTCCGAGTTGAAATCACCTACCAACATCACCGGTGCGGGCTCATCGGCGAAGATCTCCACCACCGTGCGCGCCTGTTCGAGTCGCTCGGCGGCGGTACGGTAGAGATGGATGCCGACGAAGACGATCTCGGGTCCCTCGGGCAGGGGCCGGATTCGGGCTGCAAGTGCCGATCGAGGTTCCTCACCATCGGGCAGGACGTGGTTCACGGTCTCGACGATCGGCGCGGCGGACAGGACCGCCATCCCGTATGCGCCGCCGTCGTACGCCATGAACCGGCCGAACGCGTAATCCGGCAATCCGGTGCGTGCTGCTAACTCGCGGGCTTGATCCACACCACCCGTGCGGCCGGCGGCGGAGTCGATCTCCTGCAGGAGGACCACGTGTGGGTCGAGGGTGCGGATCACCGCCGCCGTGCGCTCGAGATCGACGACCAGGTCCATGCCCTCCCCGTGACGGACATTGTACGAGAGCACCCGGACCGTATCCTGTGCGTGCGCTGAGGGTACCGCCAACACGAAGGCCGTCCCGATGGCTCCAAGACAGCGCAACGTTCCCTTCATGCGGTCACCGTCACCAAAGGTCGTTCGCACGCGTTGCTGCGCCCGCGCCCCCCGGCGAGGAACTGCAGGTGCGGGTGCGAGGAGCCACGGCTCTCGGTTCGCTACGGTCCGGCAGGTTCCACGCCGAGCCGGCGCTCGACGGCCGGGCGCACACTGCGCATGCCGGCAAGCTCGGCGAGGCGCAGTGCCTCCTCGGCGGACTTGCCGTCCTCCTCAGCCAGCCAGGCGGCCCAGAGCCCGGAGACGCGGTTCCCCGAGCCACAGTGAAGCAGTGCCGGTCCGTCCAGCCCTTCCAGCACCGAGTCCAACTGCGCTACCTGCGCATCGGTGATCTCAGATACGGGACTCGGCATCGGGATGCTCACGTACCGCATGCCCATCGCTTCGACCACCGCCTGTTCGTTCCAATCAACCTCCCCGTCGGCCCGCGTGGTCACCACCGTCGTCACCCCCTGCGCTGCGAGCGCTTCGAGTGCATCGGGTGAGGGCTGACTCCCGAAGAACAGGTCCCCGGTCTGCGTGCAGTTCTGCATGCCCGGAACCCGGCACGGAACGGGATCCGGCGTCGCGGCCGCTGCCATGGCCGGTGCCGATTCCTCGGCCGCCGGCTCCTCCTCGGCGGGACGCTCGGCACAGGCAGCGAGGAGGGCGACGGCGGCAGCGAGGACAATCGTGGACTTCATCGGACGACTCCGTTGCGTCTGTGGTCGAAAGACGGCTCCGCCTTGATGGTAGCAAGACCATCGGGTGCCGTCGATGGGGGGGCCGGCAGCGTCCCTTGACACGCGGTAGCCGTTAGGCGAAATACCCAACCGCAATGTTCCAGATTGATCAGCAATTCAGCCGGAGATTCGACCGTGGCGTGGAATGAGCGCATCGAGAATCTGCAGTGGACCGACCTGAAAGGGGTCGCCGAAGGCGTCTCCATCACCAAGCTGTTGGGGGTCGCGTTCGACAAGGAATCCAAGGGCAGCCACGAGCTCCGATGGAGCGTGGCGACGATCCGTCCGGAGGGGAAGTTTTCCTACCATCAGCATCCGCATCCGCAGTGCTTCTACTTCGTGAAGGGCACCGGTGAGGTCGCACTCGACGAGGAGACCATCGCCGTCGGGCCGGGCAGCATCGTGACGGTGGACGATCGGGAAGGGCACGAGGTCCGCAACACGGGTTCCGACGAGATGTTCCTGATGGAGGTCTCGCTCTTTCACGACAAGGACGCGGCGCCGGCCATTACGCCCCATCCGGCGATTGCCGACGCGCCGGAGCGGCAGCCAGGTCTTGCCGAACGGCTGCACGGCACGGTCGTCGACAACGTCCGGGCCGCCGGCGACGCGATGGCGACTCCGCGCACCTTCGGTGTGTGGATGCAGGCACTACGGCCGTTCAGCTTCACGGCGTCAATGATTCCGATCATCCTTGGCACGGTGCTGGGCGCGTTTGCCGCAGGGTTCGATCCTGTCCTGGCAGCGATTGCGTTCGTCGGCGGGGTCGCGATCCACGCCGGCTCCAACCTGATCTCCGACTATTACGACTATCGGAACGGTGTCGACGCCGACGACACCTACGGCTCCAGCGGCGTTCTGACGGGCAAGCTCCTCTCCGCGCAGGAGGTCTTTCTCGGTGGACTGCTCGCCTTTGCGATTGCGTTCGCTGCCGGTGCGTACCTGGTGACCGTGCGCGGGATGCCCATCGTGATCCTGGGGCTGGTCGGGGTGCTCGGTGGCTTCTTCTATACCGCGCGACCGCTCGGGTACAAGTATCGGGCGCTCGGTGACCTCGGCATCTTCACGCTGTTCGGTCCGCTCATGGTGCTCGGGGCCTTCATCGTGCAAACGGGGCAGTTCGACTGGATGCCACTCATCATCGCCCTTCCGATCGGGTTCCTTGTCACGGCCATCCTGCATGCCAACAACCTGCGCGACATGCCGTTCGATCAGCGGGCCGGGATCACGACGCTGGCGCTGGTCGCCGGGAAGGGTGGCTCCCGGGCCATCTATGCGCTGCTCGTCGTCGGTGCGTACGCGGCCATCGTCGGCTTCAGCGTCACGGGCGTGGTCTCGTGGTTCGCGCTCCTCGCGCTGTTGTCGCTGCCGATCGCCGCACGCAATCTCAAGCTCGTGATGCAGGCGTCCGAGCCGAAGGATCTGGCGATGGCGGACGTGATGACTGCACAGCTGCACATGGTCTTCGGGTTGCTGATGACGGTTGGTGTCGTCGTCGGCTTCCTCGTCTGAGCTGGCTGGAACCGTCCGGGCCATGACCCAAGTCGGCACCGTGCGCACGCGGACGGTGGTCCTGCTCACGCTCGCGACGATCCCGGTGTGGATCGTCGTGTTCGTGTGGACCCCGATCAACTTCTGGTACGTGATGGCGCTGGGAACCGGTGGACTCGCGCTCACGGCATCGCTGGCCGCCCCCCAGGCTATGAGGGAGCGGCTGCGGTTCCATCCGGCCGATGTGGTGATCGGACTCGCCACCGCCGCCTTGCTGTATGGGGTATTCCTGGTCGGTCGCGAGATCGCGACGTGGATGCTGCCGTTCGCGCCCGACCAGATCGGTGCCGTGTACGACAACAAAGCGTTGCTCAGCCCGGGCATGATCGCGCTGCTCATCGGACTCGTCATCGGGCCCGGGGAGGAAGTCTTCTGGCGCGGCTTTCTCCAGCGTGAGCTCGGACCCCGAATCGGCCCGTGGCCGGGATTCCTTGCGGCGACGGCCGTCTACGGACTCGTGCATGTGTTTACGGGGAACGTGATGCTCGTCGTGGCCGCTACCGTGGCCGGCGTGCTTTGGGGATTCATGTATCTCAAGCTCGGCCGACTCTGGCCTGGTATCATTAGTCATGTGGCCTGGGACTTCGCGGTCTTCCTGTTCTTCCCCCTGGCCTAAGAAGCCCGCGCGGCGTTCCAGTCGATCCGCAAACACAGGGAGTGACGAGTGAGCGACACGTACGTGCTGATCCACGGTGCCTGGCACACGGGTGACCTGCTCGACCCGGTTGCCGACCACCTGCGGGCGGCTGGCCATACGTGCCACTGCCCGACGCTTGCCGGGAACCGGCCGGACGACGATCGCGCGACGACCGGGCTGCGGGACGCGGTGCAATCCGTCGTCGATCACCTCGAGGAGCATGATCTACAGGACGTGCGCCTGGTGGCCCACTCGTACGGCGGCATGGTGATCTCCCAGGTGGCAGACATGATCCCCGAGCGGATCCGCCGCCTCGTCTACCACAACGCGTTCGTCCCGTATGATGGCCAGTGTTTGAACGACCTCGTGCCGGGGTTCTACGTGGAGCTGTTCGATCCGATGGCGGAGGCGAACGACGGCGCGGTCATGCTCCCGTTCCCGATCTGGCGGGAGGCGTTCATCAACGACGGCGATCTGCAGCAAGCCGAGTCGAGCTACAAGCGGCTGAACGCCCAGCCGTACAAGACCTTCACCGATCCCGTCCATCTCACCAGGCCGCTGGCGGCGCTCGAGATCGGGAAGTCATATCTCAACTTCCGGCAGGACGTCGCCATGCCCCACTCCTACCCGTGGCACCCGCGCATGTCCGAGACCCTCGGCCTCTTTCGGTTGGTCGAAGCGACGGGAAGCCATGAGGTGTGCTTCACGAACCCATCGCTCCTGGGCGACAAGATCGAGGAAGCCGGCCGGGACTGACGGGCGCGTGATGATGCCGAATACGCCACGGGGGGCACCGTTCGCGCGTGCCCCCCGTTCCGTTCCTGTGTTTCGCCGAGCGCGTTACGGTCCCATGCTGGTGTAATGTCGGCGATACCTTCTGCGCTCGGATCGTCCGGAGCCTCGAAGACCGTTGCCGGCCGCGGGTCTCACTTCGGACCGCCGCCGCCCCCCCCACCGCCGGTGACGACGTTGATGTCGAGCGAGGTGATGCAGACAGCAGGATCACCCTCACACGCGAACGAGCCGTAATTCACGCCGGTGATCGTGACGTTCGGGAATTTGAACTGAAGCGTGTATGCGCCCGTTTCGCCCAACCGCAAGCCGTAGCCGTACACGGCCTTGCCGGTGGCGTTGATCTCCGACCCGATGGACTCCCATTCCCTCACGACCGTTTCCTCCTTCAAGACTCGCCACTC
>JBDHJO010000010.1:0-29486 GCA_039586875.1 Gemmatimonadota bacterium
GAACACCGACCACCGAGACGGCGGAGTCGGAACGTGCGTGAAGCTCGGCACCCAGAGATTCCCGGCCGCGTCTCCGACGAGGTCGGACCCGTACGCCGGAAAGGTCTCCGGATACTCCCAATCCCTGGCCTGTTCCCGAAGTGCCCGTCGTCCGGCTTCGTCGGGGACCTTGTCCTCGATCGACGCTTCGTAGGCATCGATGTCCCCCGCCGTCAGTCGGCGAGCGCGGCGATCGAGTCGAACGATCGCCGTCAACGCGCCGTGCGGCTCGTAGAGTCGGTATTCGAACGAGAGCGGCGTGCCGACGGCAAGGCCGGCGCCCACCGTCGTTACCGACGTGCTGCGGCCGAACGGGCGTGCCGTGATCGCCGGTCCGACTACATCCGCCGTCCGGCGCATGATGACCGTGGCTTCCCACCCGTGGAACGTGTGGAGGGAATCGATGAGCGCTCCGGTGGCGTCAACGCGGTAGAGCGGCATGGCCGCGCGTACGGGGCCTGCCTGCATCTCGCCGGTCTCCATGATGCGCCCGCTGAAGAGCAGGGTGCCGTCACCGAGGGCTCCCTCGAGCGCCGGGAACTCCATGCCGGCATGCTCAGCCATTGCGAGTGGAGCAACGCGCGCGAATGTCCCATCCGGCCCCAGCACCGTCACGCGGCGGAGGCGCCGGTCGTACGCCACCACGGAGTCTGCGGGCAAACGCGCAACGGGACCCAATCCGATGAACTCACCGGGTCCCTGACCGCGGCGCCCAACCTGAGCCACGAGCGTCCCCGACGGATCATACCATCGGACTTCCTGATTCCCCGCGTTTGCCACAACGATGCGACCGTCGTCGAGCAGCACGCCTCCGGCGACGCGATGCAACGGTGCTTCCCCATCACGGTCCTCGGCGCCCAGGCGAAGCACCGGCTCTGCCGGTACCGACCAGGCATTCCTGTCGCTCCACGGCACATCGCGGTTCTCGACGATACGGATACCCACGCTGTCACGGACGGAAACGACGTCATCCGTTGTGGATCCGCCGGCGCAGGCGCTGCTCAGCACCGCCGCCAGCATCCACCACGCACGGCACCGGCTGAGATGGCAGTCCATAAGCACCCGCCGGTCAGGGTCGAGCAGGTTTGACGAGGTCATACTGCCGGAGGTGCTCGACGTCGAACTCATCTCTCCAGACGCCCAACAGGTAATCCGCACCGATCTCGAGCACTCGGAACCGGCGCGGTAACTCGAGCTCGCCGAGATATCGACCGCCGCGATCGAAAACCGCCCACAGCGGCATGCGCGGTCCCTCGTCGTCTTGAATCGAGTACCCGGGAACCCAGATGTTGCCCTGCGCATCGCCCCGAATCGAGGAGGCGTACGCCGGCTTCGTGTCCGGGAAGTCGAGTTCCGCCGCCTGGCGGCGCTGCTCGCGCATCACATTGCTCCCGTCGTCATCCTCCACCTGCGAGGCGACGTATACATCGATGTCAGCTCCGGTGAGGGGCGCGTTCGGCCGTGCCAGCCGGACGATGGACCGAAGGGTGCCGTCGGGCGCGTAGATCGCGAACGCGTAGTCGTGCGGCGTGCCCACGACGATGCCGTCGCCGACACTCGTGACGGTCGTCGTGCGGCCGAACGGGCGGTCACCAATCGCCATGGAAACGTACTGTGCGTCCCGTCGGATCGTGATGAGCGCTTCCCATCCGTGGAACGTGCCGATGGAGTCGCGGATGGTACCGTCGGAGCCGTACACGTAGACGGGCATGCTCGCCAAGATCGGACCATCCTTGACATCGGGCTGCTCGAACACGAGCACGTCTCGGCCGACCATGATGAACGATCCGTCGTCGAGCATTCCCATGAAGACCGGGAACCGCATCCCGGGACGGTCGTCGCCTGAGAGCGGCGCCGACCGCACGAACACGCCGTCGGGATCGAACACCGAGAACCGGCGGAGCCGGCCGTCGTAGGCAACTACCGAGTCACCGGGCAACACACCAACGGACGTGAGGCCGGTGAACTCCCCGGGTCCCTCGCCCTCACCACCTGCCGTGACCATGAGGGTCCCATCGGGACCATACCATCGCAGTTCCTGTGTGCCGGCGTTTGCCACGACGATGCGGCCGTCGGACAGCGTCGCCGCTCCCATCACCATGTGGAACTGATGGTCCGGCGCGGCGTCGACCGACCCGAGGTCCATCGCCGGCACCGGCGCAAAGGTCCATGCATCCTCGACGTCCCAGCCCACATCCAGGTTTTCGACGATGCGCACGCCGGCACTGTCCCGAACGACCGGTTCGGGTCGTTGGCTTCCGCCGTCGCCGCACGCCCAACTCAACGCAAACACCGCCATCCACATCCGTCGCATCAGAGCATCTCCTTACCGCGATATGCGGTCGTCGTTCCCGGTGGTTCCTGCAGCCGGTACGCGACGACACGATTGCCGAGGAAGGTCGGGATGATCAACAACCGCTGGTCCGGGATGTACTCGAAGTCTGCGGCGTTCAGCCCGCTGGGAAGCAGATCGAGGATCTCGACGGGCTCGCCCGCAGCGTTCACGCGGTACACTTGTCCCTCCCAGTGTGACACCAGGTAGCTGCCGTCGGTGTCCACCTTGATCCCGTCCAGAACGCGCGCGCCGAGTGTCACCACGTGGTCGGAGCGTTTGGACTCCAGGTCGACGCGCATGACGGCCCCATCGCCGGAATTGCCGACGAGGAGGGCCCCATCGTGGAGCGTGAGCCCATTCGACCAGTGGACGCCCTCATCCAGCCAGACATCGACCACGCCGTCCCGATACCGATAGATGCGGCTCGCACGGCGGTTCGACGGGCGGGTGTCGGTCATGTAGACCGTGCCGTCGTCCGTCACCACAACATCGTTGAGAAAGTCGGAGTCCTCGATGGGATATCGATCAATCACCGTTCCCCGGTTCAGATCGATGGTCGTGAGCGCACCGCGTTCGGTGGTGTAGAGCGTGTCTCCAGAGATAGCCAACCCAGTCGGGGCTCGAAGCCCCGTCACCCAACGGTGATTGAGAATTGTCCCGTCCATCGCGAGCCGCGAGATGAAACCGGTCGGCTCATCCTTGGTCGCGTACGCCACATCGAAACTCGTGACGTAGAGGAGATCCCGAGCCGGGTCGTACACGACTGACTCGGGAGTCAGGAACGTATCGGGAGTCTCCCACACTTTCGTGAGGACCGTCGAGTCCCGGAGCGGTTCCAGCACATCGCCGTCAATCGTGGCCGTGAAGCCCCATCCACCAAAGGACTCACTGAGCAATACGAAGATCTCGTTGAGCCCCGGCTCGAGCGTGAGCGGCAACGCATCGTACAACCCGACGATGCCGAGAAACGAGGGGTCACGCGACTGGTAACCGCTCCGCCCGGCGAAGAGCTTGGTGCCGTTCAGGAACAGGTCGACCTCGTCGCTGTAGCCTAGATGCAGGGTGACGTCGCGCCGCCGATCACTGCGCAGGACGGTGCGTGCCATCACGGCATCGGCACCACCCGCAGTCCGCTCGCGGTAGCGGGCGACGTCGACGATTCCCCGGTCATCTGCGCGCACGGTCTCCCACCCGGCACCGTGGATCCTGAAGAAGTGAGGATAGCGTGTTCGGTCAGCCTGGTCGGTCTTGAATGCTCGTGAGACGTCCCAGGAGGCGACGACCCCGTCCGGTGCTACGCGCGGCGGGGGCGGTTCGAATTCCAGACGATCCGTCGGCTCGTACCGGAAGTCGGCAAAGCACGCGGAGCCGTCGGCCGGTCCGGTGACGCCGATCGCACCTCGGCTTGCACCGTGTTCGAGATGATGGATGTCCAATGCCGACACGGGATCGTCCCCGAGGAAGACCCGCGCCTGCGTCCCGCGGACCTCGAGACGCAGGCGGAACCACTGGTCGCGTGGCACGGTACCGTGCGCGGTGTACCCGTCACCATTGTAGAGCTGCCACCCAGCCACGCGATTGATGACCGGCGTGTATTGGAGAGCGTCGGGGTACAGCCCGGCGCGATGCGGCCGGATGTAGAACCGCTCGTAGTTTTCCAACGACTGCACGCGGAAGATCACGCCGGGATAGGATCGCGCGCCCGTGACGAAGAGATCGACCGCCAGGACGCCGTCAGTGAACGCCACATCCGGCAGGATCGCGCTTCCCTGCACACATGCCCGCCCCTCCCGTTCACTGATCGTGCCCTGCAACACCGTCCATGCCGGGGCGTCGGCTGGAACGACTGTCTCTTGGGCTGCCGCGCCAGATGCGTATCCGAGCGAGCAGACGAGTGCAATCGGCACCGAAATCCGGAATCGCCGCATTCCTTCCCCTCCCTGCCGAACACACGCGAGCAGTGCTCCGATCACGGGCCACTGCCTCAACGACGAATATAGCTATATGTTATATCTATATTGGCAGTAATGCAACGCCGGCGCAAGGGATACTGGATGCCGGCTACCGGAAGTAGTGCCGTACGACGTAGCGGTGCTGGAGGTCGAAGCTCCAGTGCACATCGCGTAGGAAGTCGGCGGCGGTCCTGAGTTCCCCGGCCTCGAGCAGATCCACGAATTCGGCGTGTTCCTCGGTGCCCCGGAATTCCCAGTCGGGGACGAACCCGGCAATTCGGGGGAATGCACGCAATCGGTGCCGAGCGCGGAGCACCAGGTGGCGGGCCGTCTGGTTGTCGGTGAGATCGAGGAACACATCGTGGAACCGGTCGTTCAGGACGCGACAAAGCTCCTGGTCGCCGTCGTCGATGGCGAGGACGAGATCCGCGTTGACGGCACGCATCGTCTGAAGTTGGGCCATGTCGAGTTGCGCTCCGACGCGGAGGACGGTCGCGCTCTCGAGAGCGCCGATCACCTCGTAGTGGTGCCGCACGTCTTCGAGTCCGAACCGGTTGACCCGAACACCGCGCCGCGGGAGGATCGTCACGACGCCCTCGGCCTCGAGTTGGATCAGGGCATCGCGGAGGGGGGCGCGACTCACGCCGAGGTCGGCGCAAAGTTGCGATTGATCGAGCATGGATCCGGAGGAGAGCTGGCCACCGACGATCGCGTCGATCAGGTAGGTATGCACTTGTTCACGGAGCAGTCGCCGCTCGATGCGCCCGGATAGTGCCATGGTCTGCCGTCGAATCGAAGTTGATATGTAATATATCAGCTACGAATACAACCTCAACTTCCCGTAGCATGTGCGTCCGTGGTTCCGGGCACGAACCATCCGCTCACCCCACGACGAACGCCGGCTCACCCAACACGTCCATCCTCGGCTCCACACCCAACCCGGGACGAGCTGCCACCTGCAACCGGCCGGCATCTCGCCCGGGCGCACCCTCGGCCGTGCTCACCGTCACGTAGTCGTTGAAGTCCGTGCACGAGAACACGAACTCGTCCGGCGTACTGTTCGCAAGATGTGCGATCGCTGCCGTGATGATGTCACCACCCCAACTGTCCTCGATCGTCATCGGAACCCCCAGCTGCACGCAGAGGTCGCGCACCTCCCGCGCCCGCGTGAGGCCGCCAAACTTGCTGATCTTGACGTTGATGGCGTCCATCGCCCGATCGTGCCACCCGCGAGCCACCTGGGCAATCGAATCCATCGTTTCGTCCAGGACGAACGGATGGTCCGTGGCCCGGCGCACGGTCAGGCACTCCTCATACGTCGCACACGGCTGCTCGACGTACACGTCCAGGTCCCTGATGCCTCGCACCACGCGCAGCGCCGCGTCCGTGAGCCACCCCGTGTTCGCGTCCGCTACCAGCACATCGCCGGGCTCCAGCAGGGCACGCACCGTATGGATCCGCTCGACGTCCTCCGCGGGCTCGCCCCCCACCTTGAGTTGAAAGCGTCGATACCCTGCAGCCCGGTACTCGCTGACCCGCCGGGCCATCGCGTCGGCCGTGTCCTGCGAGATGGCGCGATATAGGCGCCGGCCCAGGTCGTCGGCACACCCGCCGAGCAGCGTGGAGACCGGGGTCCCGCTGACCTTCCCCAACAAGTCCCAGCACGCCATGTCGATCGCCGACTTCACATAGGGATGCCCCTTGAGTGCTCTGTCCATCGCCTGGTTCAGCGGGACGAGCTGCGTCGGGTCGCGCCCGAGGACGGCCGGCGCGATCTCGGCGATGCCGGCCCGAACGCCGGCGGCGTAGGCCGGCAGGTACACCGGCCCCAGCGGACAGACCTCACCCCAGCCGGTCAGGCCGGCGTCGGTGACGACCCCGACGACCGTGGCATCGAAGACGGACACGGACTTCCCGCCCGACCACGCGTACCGACCCTCCTTGAGCGGAAGGTCGACCTGATAGACGGCGATCTCTGTAATTCGCATCGTGTGCTCCGACGATCAGTTCGTGCCCGAAGATGCGTTTCGTGCTGACCCGGCGCGAGCCCGCACCTCACTCGATGATGATGCGCTCCTGCGCGCTCACGAACAGCACGTCCTCGAGCGAGGGGTGACGCACGAGAAGGTCCATTCCCTTCTCTTCCAGCCGCTCGGGCGTGAAGCCGAGGATCACCAGATCGGCCTCCCGGGATCGCCCTTCGACGAGACGGGTGAAGTCGGATCGCTCATCGGTGCCGATCACTTGGAGGTTCTTGGGACTGATCGGTATCCGGCCGGATGTGATCATCTCGTACAGCTGCGCCCGCTGCTGTCGGACCTGCTCGCGCGGGAAGGCCGCGAAGATGGTGATACCGCCCCGGCGCCAGGTGGGATGACCCAGCAGGATGTACGCGAGCAGGATCATCAGATTCGCATTGTGCTGGTCGTGCCACGTGAGCCAGACGTGGATCGTCCGTCGCTTGCGGAAGAACTCCCCGCCGTGGCGCAGCACGAGGCTGGAGACGCGCGCCGACTCGGCCATCTGGATCGACTCGTACACCTCCTGCCGCACCGCAGGTTCGTCCTCCGGCATGAACTCAGTGAGGAGGCAGTTGCTCTCCGCACCTCCCGCCCCGGGGAACTGCAGCGCCTGCGCGAGCGCGGACCGCATCGACGGGGAGACCATCGTGTCGACGTAGACCGCACTTCCACGGGCGCCGACGGTCTGCACCAGACGCGCCTGGATCCGGCGACTCTCCTCGAACGTGGTGGCACTCAGATGGCCGGGATGGTGGTGCAAGTAGGTCCCGATCCCGTACCGGTAGCAGAGCCACGCAAGCAGCTGCTGTGGGGCCGTTCGGTCGAAGGTCCGGCCGTTCACCATGATGATGCTCGGACGCCACTCGTCGGTGCGCGGCCGGAGTGCCGCCGTCTGGAGCTTGGTCTGGAAATACCGCGACGTCTGGACCATGACACCGGTGAAGATCGCCGCGAGATCGTCCTCCCCGCGCTGCGCGCGCAGCACGCGGTAGAGTCCCACCATCACGAGCAGCGACAGCACAGCGAACAACGGCTCCATCTGCAGCATGAGGAAGAGACACATCACCGCACCAATCAGGCTGATGTACCAGCGCGATCGGAACACAGGACGGTAACTCGGTCGGGCAGCGAAGTGCTCGAGGAAGCTGATGGCGCAGAGCGAGCCGTACGTCACCATGAAGAACATCGAGATGATGCGGGCGACGATGTTCACGTTCCCGGCTGCGACCATCACAATCGCGAAGATGAATGTGACGAGCGTCGCGTTCCGCGGTTCGTTCTCCGGCCCCACGCCCGCCGCGAGCGCGGCGTTCATTCGGTGCGGGCCCAATCCGTCGGCCGCCAGGGCCTGCAGGGTCCGCGGTGCGACGAGAATCGATCCAATCGCCGACGACAGCGTGGCACACGCCAAGCCGATCGGCACGATCGGACCCCACAGCGCGATGCGGGCCATCACGAACTGGTCGTTGGCAAGCATCTCCGGCGGTGCCGACGCCGCGAACTTCGCCGCGATCAACACGTACACGACGATGCCGGTGAGCGTCGCGGACAGTACACCGAGCGGAATGGATCGGCTGGGCCTGGCCAGATCACCGGAGAGACCCACGCCTGCCGTCATGCCCGTGAATGCCGGGAAGACGATGGCGAAGACCAACATGAACCGGTCCGGATCGTCGACATGCGCGAGGAACGCCCCGGCATCGTCCACCCCGTCCGGCACGCCACCCAGGGCGAAGGCCACGAGTGACAACCCGAGCACCACCGCCACCACCCACAGAGCCTGCACGCCCAGGGCAGCGCCGCGGCGCAGCACGAGGATCCCGAGGGCGGCCGTCGCCGGCAGCGAGACAATCCGCGGGTCGAACGGAATCGACAACACGGACAGGAAGACACCTTCGAGCGGTCGAAAGGCCTCGGCAAACGCGATCATGTAGAACGCGACCGAGATCGCCTGCGACAGGTAGAGCGAGATGCCGATCGACCCGCCGATCGTGGTGCCGAACGACCGGGAGATGATGAAGTACTCGCCACCGCCCTCGACCCGGCGGTTGGTCGCGATCTCGGCGATAGCCATGGCCGTCGGAACAGTGACCAGGTGACCGAGCAGGATGATGCCCAGGACACCCACGAACCCCACGTGCCCGATGGCATACCCGAACCGGAGGAAGAGGATTGCTCCGAGGATCGTGCTGATGCTCGCGAGGAAGACGGGGGCCGTGCCGAACCCGTGCCCACCACCGGGTGCAACGCCCCCTGATGCTCCGTTCCCGGGTTCAGCCACGACGGCGCTGCCGATCACCCGAGCTCGGCGATGGCCCAAGCCGCCGCAAGGCACCGAGCGACGCCCCGGTCCCGACCACCTCGATCACGAGGAACGTCCACATGAGCGTCGACAGGCTCCCTTCGACCACGAGGCCGACGACCCGACCCAGCGCAAACCCACCGAGAATGAGTGCACAGGCAGTGAGTCCCGCGTGTAGCCACTCGGGACGAAACGCACAGATGGCGAGGAAGATCCCCGACATCAGCACGAATCCACCGTACGTCGCTCGCACATCCGTGCGGCCCATTGGGGTGGAGACCACAACGTCAATCGCCGCGGCCCACGAGACCGGCGTCCAGAGAAAGCCAACCCCGATGACCACGAGGGCCATGGCCGTGAGGAGAAGGACGGTGCGAGCGAAGACCATGGTGCACTCCGATGTCGCCACGTGAACGGACGCTCAAGAATGGACCGTGCGCGCTCGATGCGGCAAGGGGCCGCGCGCGCCTATGGCCGTTTGCGGACGGAAGTGCTACCGTTGGCACGGCGGATCGCACGGGAGTTCGCGCAGTCCCTCCGACAACTGGGATCGGGGTCCCATGAAAGCGACCGAGATCTTGATGCAGGAGCACCGCGTGATCGAGCGCGTGCTCGCAGCTCTCGAGACGGCGGCGAATCGTGCCGAGGCACAGGAGCCGATCCGACCGTCGTTCTTTGTCGACGCGGCCGACTTCATCCGTAACTTCGCCGACGGCTGTCACCATCAAAAAGAAGAGGGCGTGCTGTTCAAGGCCATGGAGGCCGCCGGCATGCCATCGGACGACGGGCCGATCGCCGTCATGCTCTCCGAGCACGAGCAGGGCCGCGCGTTCACGCGTGCCATGGCGGACGCCGCAGCCAAGTGGGATGCCGGCGATGACGAGGCGCGTCGCGCGACGGCGACGGCTGCTCGCGCGTATGTCGCGCTCCTACGTGAGCACATTCTCAAAGAGGACAGTGTGCTCTTCCCGATGGCCGCCCACACGATTCCGCACGGCAAGCACGCGAGCGTGTCGGAAGATGTGGAGCGCGTGGAGCGCACCGAGGCCGAGACGGGGGCCCACCGAAAGTATCGTGAGCTCGCGGCAACGCTGGAGGCAGAAGTCGGCAGCTGAGCCTGCGGCCGTCAGCTCCGCTCACGCGTATCGTGCAACGGCCATCGTCAGCACGGCGAGCATTAACAGGACGAAGACCACGCGCGCGGCGCCTCGGGCCCGCCCGCGCAACACCTGTACACGCTGCAACGCCGCATCGCGCTCCGGCCCCTCCGGTAGACCTCCCGCATTCCGCATGAGTACCCCGGCCGCCAGCGTGGCCGGACGCATGACCGCAATTCCGATCACGAAGGCCACGAGTGCGGCCATCCCGCCCGCCGCGAGCACGGCGCCGTAGGACGAGGCAACCCAGGATGGGCCGGGTGACCCCAAGATTCGCCAGTAGAGGCCGATCCCGGAGAGAATGGTCAGGAGCGCGACCACCGGCATGATGGTCATGAACCCGCGTGCCTGGAGCGCGCCCATGACCTTCGCGCCATCGGGCCCCACGCTGCGCACGCTCGGCTCGAGCAAGAGTACCACGAAGAACATCGTGCCCGCCCAGAACACCCCGGCGACAACGTGAATCACCCTGAGAACGAGGAGGAGGGTCATCCGATCTCCTAAGACTGGGAGGGAGGAGTCGTTCGTGCCGTACCCCAATGATGGGCAGAATCCGCCATCGTAGCCACCATGTGGGTTCGGGTACGGCTTCTTTCCCTGTATATTTGCTCGCTCCCCATCTGAAGGACCTTCCCGGTGTTCCTGTCCGACACCTCCATCCGTCGACCCGTACTCACGAGCATGGTGAGCATCGCGCTCGTGCTGTTCGGGAGCCTCGGGTATCAGCGACTCGCGGTTCGGGAGTTCCCGGACGTCGATCCCCCGGTTGTGTCGGTATCCACGATCCTGCCCGGAGCGAATCCGCGGGTGGTGGAATCGACGATTACGGACATCCTCGAGGAGGAACTCAGTACGATCCCCGGCCTGCGGACGCTCACGAGTTCGAGCGCCGAGCAGGCCAGCAACATCACCCTCGAGTTCACGTTGGAACGCGACCTCGAGGCCGCCACCCAGGACGTCCGCGACAAGGTCTCGCGCGTGCGGGGACGGCTCCCCCAAGAGGTGGAGGAGCCTGTCGTCAGCAAGCAAGACGCCGACGCGCAGCCGTTCTTCTGGCTCGTCCTGCAGGGTGCGAACTACACCCTGCTCGAGCTCTCGGACATCGCGGACCGCGAGGTCAAGACGCGACTGCAGTCCTTGCCGGGCGTGGGTCGGGCCCAGATCGCCGGCGAGCGTCGCTACTCGATGCGCATCTGGATCGATCCGTTGGCGCTCGCGTCCCGAGGGCTGACCGTGCAAGACGTCCAGACCGCCGTGCGGACGCGGAACGTGGAGATCCCCGCAGGTCGCATCGAATCCGACCGACGCGAGTTCACCGTCCGTTCGCTGGGCGAGTTGCGGACGCCGGAGGAGTTTCGGCAGTTGGTTGTCGCGAACCAGAACGGGCAGTTGGTCAAACTGCAGGACCTGGCTCGCGTCGAGGTCGGTGCCGAGGAAGACCGATCGGTCCTCAGGTACAAGGGCGCGACGGCGGTGGCGATCGGCGTCGTGCGACAGTCCAAGGCCAACTTGATCGACGTGTCCGACGCGATCCTGAACGAGCTGCCGTCCATCCAGGAGGGGCTGCCGCCTGGGGTCGAGATCCTCCCTGGCTTCGATCGTGCGGACTTCGTGCGTCGCTCGATCCTCGAAGCGCAGGAGACGCTCCTGCTCGCCGGCATCCTGGTGATCGTCATCATCTTCCTCTTCCTCCGGAATTTGAAGGGGACGATCATCCCCGGTCTCGCGATCCCCACGTCGATCGTCGCGGCGTTCGGGCTTCTCTTCGTGCTCGACTTCTCGATCAACAACCTCACGCTGTTGGCACTCATCCTTTCCATCGGCATCGTGGTGGACGACGCCATCATCGTGATGGAGAACGCCTATCGACACCAGGAGAAACTCGGCGAGAATCCCATCACCGCTGCCATGAAGGGCACGAGCGAGATTGCGTTCGCCGTCATTGCCACGACGATCGCGCTCGTTGCGGTGTTTTCACCCCTGGCCTTCCTGGGCGGTACGACGGGCCGGTTGTTCAATGAGTTCGCGCTCGCGATGGCGGCAGCCGTGATCGTATCGAGCTTCGTCGCGCTGACGCTGACCCCGATGCTGAGTGCGAAGATCCTCCGGGTTCCCAAGCAGCACGGCGCGCTCTTCAATTTCTTCGAGCACACCTTTCAGCGAATCACCGATCTCTATGGTGCAGCACTCGGGCGGGCGCTGCAGCTGCGACTCGTGGTCGTCACGCTCGGCGTGCTCACGGTGGGCGTGGCAGCGCTGGCGTTCGTGAACCTCGAGCGGGAATTCGTGCCGCCGGAGGACCGGGGGATCTTCATCGTCATCACGGTCGGTCCCGAGGGGGCGTCGCTGAGCTACACCGATGAGTATCAGCGTCGGGTCGAGGAGATCCTCGGTCGCACCGAAGACATCGACGGATACTTCAGCATCGTGGGGTTCGGGGGTCGCGGTGTGAACGGTGGGATCGTCTTCTCGAAGCTCACCGACTGGACGGAGCGCGATCGATCGGTGCAGGACGTGATCGGCGAGGTGCAGCCGCAGTTCTTCGGGATTCCCGGGATCTTCGCGTTCGCCAATAACCCGCCGGCCTTCGGTGGATTCGGGCAGCCGGTGCAATTCGTGGTCCGCCACCCGAACTTCGATTCGTTGGTCGTGGGCATGGATCGACTGATCGGCCGCGCACGTACGATCTCCGGGCTCGTCAACGTCGACACCGACCTCAGGGTCAACAAGCCCGAGCTCACCGTACGGTACGACCGCGACCGCGCCGAAGACTTGGGCGTGCTGGTCATTGACGTCTCGAGTACGCTCCAGACGCTCCTCGGCGGCCAACGCATCAGCACCTTCACGCGCAACAACAAGCTCTACTACGTGAAGGCACAGCTCGAACCGTTCGACCGGGCGTCGCCGCAGGACATGACCGGGCTCTACGTCCGGGGGCGGGACGGCCAACTGGTGCAGTTGTCGGCCGTGGTGAGCATCGAGGAGGGCGTCGGGCCCACGCAGCTCAACCATTTCAATCGCGTGCGATCGGCAACGCTGACGGCCAACCTCGCACCGGGGTTCGCGCTGGGAAGTGCGCTCGACTCGCTGTCCGTCGCGGCGGCACAGGTCCTGCCCGTCGGCGGGAGCACGGCGCTCTCGGGTGAATCCCGCGAATTTCAGGAGAGCGGGAACGCGCTCTTCTTCGCGTTCCTCCTCGCGCTGATCGTCGTGTTCATGGTGCTCGCCGCACAGTTCGAGTCGTTGCTGCACCCATTCACCGTCATCCTGGCCGTGCCGCTCGCCGTCACTGGGGCATTGGTCACGCTGTGGGCCACCGGTTCCACACTCAACCTCTTCAGTCAGATCGGCATGATCCTGCTGATTGGCCTCGTGACCAAGAACTCGATCCTCCTCGTCGAGTACGCCAACCAATTGAAGCGCTCCGGGCTCGATGCCGTCAGCGCGATACTCCAGTCCGCATCCATCCGGCTCCGGCCCATCATCATGACGTCCATGGCTACGATCGTGGGTGCCATGCCCATTGCACTCGGGCTCGGGGCGGGATCGGCAAGCCGCAGACCACTCGGCTATGCCATTGTGGGCGGCATGGTCTTCTCCACGCTGCTGACGCTCTTCCTCGTGCCGGTCGTCTACACCCTGCTCGATGGTCTCACGATCCGCTGGCCGTTCCGGAAACGCCGGACGGCCTTGGCACCGGCAGAGCACGCATGATGTTGCCTCTGGTGTTGGCGGCGATCATGGGGATGGCACCTCCGCAGGACACCGTGCCGCGGATTTCCCTCGCCGAGGCCCTCGATCGCGCAGCGCGACTGGATCCGAACTACGTCGCGGCCATGCGTGACATCGCGGATGCCGCGTGGGGGCGGCGGGCCGCGATCACGGCGTTTGTGATCCCGTCCATCTCGTCGCAGCTGAACGCGACGTGGTACTCGAACGCGACCTTCAATATCGGCACTGGGGAACCGGCGTCGACGATCGTCGACGCCCGACTCGAGGGACGCCTCAACCTCTTCGCCGGCCTGGCGAAGTTCAACGAGCTTACGCGCTCCGCTGCCGAGCTCGAGCGTGCCCGGGCCAGCGCATTGGAAGCGCGCTTTCAGACTGCACTCCTCACCGAGTCGGAGTACTACGATGTCATCGCCCAGCGGGAGCTGACACGGGTCGCTCGTGAGCGCGTCCGGCGTGCCGACGAGCAGCTGGCGATCGCCCGCGCACGCGTTATCGCCGGCGCTGCCGTCCAGACCGACTCACTCCAGCTGCTGCTCGAGCTCACCGAAGCACGGGTCGGGTTGCTGCGGCAGGAAGCGCAGTTCAAGGTGGCCCAGTTCCAACTGGCGCGCCGCGTCGGCCTGCCCGGACCGGTCGACGCCCTCGACGCGGATACGATGCCTGCGCCCCCATTACCGCTCACCGAGAACGACGCCATCCTCGAGGCCGTGGCGGGCAGTCCGCAGGTGCTCGCCGCCCGCCAGAGTCAGCGTGCGGCCGAAGCCGACGTGCGATCGACCCGGGGCGCCTACCTTCCGTCGGTCGACCTGATCGGTCGCATCTCTGCGTTCGATCGAACGGTCTTCCCCACCGCGACCACCCGTTCGTCGATCGGCATCTCGATCAGCTTGCCGATCTGGAACGGCGCACAGCGGGAGATCGCTCTGTCGCGTGCCACCACCATCCGCGACGTGGCGCGTGCCGTCCGTGCAGACCTCGAACTGGCGGTCCGTCGCGATGTCGTACAGGCGTACGAAGCGTATGAAGCCGCCCGCGCGGCAGCCGAGCTCGCCAGCCAGTCCGTCATCGTGGCACGGGAGAACCTCCGGGTGCAGGAGCAGCGCTACCGGGCAGGCGCGACCACGATCATTGACCTCATCACAGCACAGGTGAGCCTCTCCGAAGCCGACGCCGGGCTGGTGCAGGCGCGGTACGCCTCGCGCCTCGCCCTGTCGGGCCTCGAGGCCATCCTGGGACGGCGGCTCTTCTCATGAAACGGACAGACACGGTGCGATACGGAACCTGGTGTGGGACTGTAATGGCCTTGCTCGCGATCAGCTGCGGAGGCGGTGCGGACGAGGCCGGCGGCCGCGGTGGCGGACGACCACCCACGCTGGTCGAAGTCATCGATGCCCGCACCGACACGGTCGTCGATGCCATTCTCGCCATCGGTGCCATCGAGGCCATCCAGTCCATCGAGTTGCGTCCCGAGATCCAGGGACGGCTGACGGAGATCCTCGTGCGGGAGGGCTCGGAAGTTCGCGCAGGTACACCGCTCTTCAAGGTGGATGATGCCGAGCTCCGGGCGCTGGTTGACCAACTGACCGCAGAACGGGACCGCGCCCTGCAGGCGTTGGAGCGCACGCGGTCGCTGATCGATGAGAACGCGGCCTCGGAGGCCGATCTCGAAGACACCGAAGCCAATGCGCGCAGCCGCGAGGCGCAGCTCCAGCTGCAGCAGGTCCGCTTGGAGCGCACGACCGTCCGCGCGCCGTTTGCCGGGGTCGTCGGTGAGCGTTTCGTCAGTGTCGGAGACTACGTGACCACCGCGACGCGCCTCACAACGCTACAGACGGTGGACCCGCAGCGGGCGGCATTCCAGGTACCTGAGCGCTTCGCCGAGCGGCTCGCCGTGGGGCAGGACGTGCGTTTCTCGGTCGCGGCGGTGGACCGGTCATTTGCGGGGGTCGTCGACTTCGTCGATCCAGTTGTGCAGGTGCCCGCGCGCACCGTGCTCGTGAAGGCGCGGGTCCCGAACCCCGCTCGGCTCCTCCGGCCCGGCATGTTCATCGAGGCGACGCTCGTCATGGAGGTCCGAGGGGATGCGGTGGTCATCGCCGAGGACGCGGTCCTGCCACTCGAAGGCGCGGACTATGTGTGGGTCGTCGTGGATGGCGTCGTGCAGCGGCGCGAGGTCACGCTGGGCGTGCGAACACCAGGGTTGGTCGAGGTCACCAGCGGTGTTGCTGCCGGCGAGTCGGTAGTGGTCGGCGGCCTCCAGCGCCTCTTCGACGGCGCGCCGGTCTCGCCAGTGCCAGTCGAGCGGTAGGGTTCCGCCGGGCTCCCCGCCGCGTTCGGCGGCGGCCGGCGCACCTTTACACCGGCGCACCACGCGCTAGGTATCGACTGTGACCACCGATCCCCACGAACCGCTTCGCGACGACGTCCGCCTACTCGGCGCGATGCTTGGGGAGGCGCTCCGGAGCCAGGAGAGCACGGCACTGTTCGAGACCGTGGAGCAGGTCCGCGCGCTTTCCAAGCGCGCCCGCCTTGGCGAGCCGGACGCCTTCACAGAGCGGGATCAGGTGCTTCGGGGCCTCCCGATCGCCGACGCGCTCCCCGTCGCGCGCGCATTTGCCAAGTTCCTTTCCCTCGCCAACATCGCCGAGCAACACCACCGGATCCGCCGGCACCGCGCCTACGCGCGTGACACCCATGCCGCACCGCAACGCGGATCCTACGCGGAAACGTTCCAGCGCTTGCTGGCCGCCGGAGTGACGCCCGACGCGCTGTATGACGCGTGCGAGGGGCTCCGCGTCGAGTTGGTGCTCACCGCGCACCCCACCGAGGTCGTGCGCCGCACACTCCGCCAGACGGAGCGTCGCATCGCAGACCTTCTCGGCGAGCGCGACCGCACCGACCTGACCCCGACCGAGCGCGAGGATATCGAGCAGGCGCTCCGGCGGGAAATCGCGATCACCTGGGACACCGACGAGGTGCGCCATGCCCAGCCGACACCGCTCGACGAGGTGCGCTGGGGACTCGTGGTGTTCGAGCAAACGCTCTGGGATGCAGTCCCTGCAAGCCTTCGCGCGCTCGATCGGGCGCTCCGCGCGGCTACCGGCCGCGGCCTGCCGCGGGATGCCACCCCGATCCGGTTCGGGTCGTGGATGGGTGGCGACCGCGACGGCAACCCGCACGTGACGCCGGCGGTGACCGTGGAGGCCTGCCTGCTGGCGCGGTGGATGGCAGCGGACCTCTTCCTCCGCGAGATCACGGCACTCCGCACCGAGCTATCACTCGATGAGGGCAGCCCTGAACTGCGCGCACACGTGGGCGAGGGACCGGAGCCGTACCGCATCTTGCTCGGAGAGGTGCGGGACCGATTGCGTGCGACCCGTGATGGGATCGAGCAGATGCTCGATACCGGGTCCGCCGAACCCGACGTGGCTGCAAAGATGTACTGGCACGTTGACGACTTGGCCGAGCCGCTTGCGCTGTGCCGCCGCTCGCTCGAGGAGACACAGGCCGGCATCCTCGCCACGGGACGCCTGCTCGACATCGAGCGTCGCGTGGCCTGCTTCGGGCTCACGCTGGTACAGCTCGACCTGCGCCAGGACGCCTCGCGCCACACGGCCGCCCTCGACGCTGTGACCCGATACTTCGGGCTTGGCCCCTACGGCGAATGGGACGAGGAGGCCCGCCAGCAATTCCTCTGCGGGGAGATTGTGAGAGAGACGAGCGTGCTCACTCAGGCGCTCGCGGCGACGGCATCGTTCGACGCCGAGGTGCGAGACGTGCTCGACACATTCCGCACGGCACGCGCGATCCCACCCGGTTCGCTTGGGGCATACGTGATCTCGATGGCGAAACGGCCATCGGACGTGCTCGCCGTCGCGGCACTCGAAAGTGCTGCTGGGATCGACCCACCGCTCCGGGTGGTTCCGCTGTTCGAGACGGTCGGCGATCTCCAGCAGGCGGGGGATACCGTGCGCGATCTGCTGGCCGTCGCCTGCTACCAAGAACGGATCCAGGGCCGACAGGAGATCATGCTCGGGTACTCCGACTCGGCCAAGGACGGCGGGCGGCTCGCTGCCGCGTGGGAGCTGTACCAGGCGCAGGAACGAATCGTTGCCGCTGGGCGCGCAACGAACACGGCCATCACCCTCTTTCACGGCCGAGGGGGCACGGTGAGCCGGGGAGGTGGGCCGACCTACATCGCGATCCAATCACAACCGCCGGGTTCAGTCGACGGTGCGCTGCGAGTCACGGAGCAAGGCGAGATGATCGCCGCCAAGTTCGGCCTGCCGGGAATAGCGCGGCGCACGCTCGAGGTGTACCTGACGGCCACGCTCGAGGCCACGCTCGCGCCAACCGCCGAGCCCGACCCCGCGTGGCGTGACCGGATGCAACAACTGGCCGACACTGCGCGCGCGGCGTACCAGCGCCTCGTGTATGAAACCCCGGAATTCCTGGAATACTTTCGCGCGGCCACACCTGAGACGGAGCTGGGCGCACTGCGCATCGGCAGCCGGCCGGCGCGGCGCGGCGGCGGAACGGGGGTCCGATCGCTGCGCGCGATCCCGTGGGTATTCGCGTGGATGCAGACGCGCCTGCTGCTCCCCTCCTGGCTCGGCGTCGGCGAGGCGTTTGACACCGCCTTCGACGCAGGCGACGCGCCCGCCCTTCGGGAGATGTACGAGCGGTGGCCGTTCTTCCGCTCGACGGTGGACCTGGTAGAGATGGTGGCGGCAAAGACCTCCCCGGCGATCGCCGCCGCCTACGAGGACCGGCTCGTGCCGGAGGCGCTGCATCCAGTGGGCCGCGACCTTCGGGCGCGGCTTGCGCGCGCGACAGAGGCCGTGCTGACGGTGACCGGCCACGAGCGCCTGCTCGACGGCAGTCCCGTTCTGCAGCGCTCGATCGACGTCCGGAATCCCTACATCGATCCGATCAACCTGGTGCAGACCGAGATCCTCGCGCGGCTGCGCTCGGACCCGGAGGACGCACGGCTGCTCGACGCAATGCTGGTGACCGTGAACGGGATCGCCGCAGGAATGCGCAACACCGGCTGACTCCCCGGCGGGTGGGCGCGCCCCTTCTTGACTTTCTCTACCTAATATTCAAAATTTGAACTACTGTTCAATCTCTTGGACGGAGTCGTCGTATTCCGCAGCCCGCCCCGAGTATCCGGTCCGCCCATGTCGCCGAGAAGCGCCGACGCCGTCGGCAGGAGATCCTGCTCGCCGCGTTGCGGGCATTCCGAGAGAGAGGCTTCCACGCCACCACCCTCGACGACATTGCGGAGCACCTCGGGCTTCGCAAAACAGCACTGTACCATTACTTCCCCGACAAAGAGTCCATCCTGTGGGAGTGCCACCAGGAGTCGCTCGCGGAGCTCGAGCGCATCATCAAGGGCTCGAAGGCACTCGAGACCGCACCCGAACAGCTCGCGTACGTGATTCGTGAACACGTACGCGTGATGACCGATACACTCGAGGGCTCGCCACTCGCTTTCGAAGTCGGGGCGTTTGCGCCGGACCGGCAACGCGACATCATCGCCGCACGCGACAAGTACGAGCGGGCGGTCCGACGGATCATCGCACGCGGGATAGCCGACGGCGAGTTCCGTTCGGTCGATGTGAAGACGGCGGTGTTCGCCATTCTGGGAAGCATCAACTGGATCGCCCGCTGGTATCGGCCCGAGGGCTCGCTCCATGCGGAGGAGCTGGGACGGCAGTTCGCCGACCATCTCGTGGGGGGACTCACATGCGGATGACGACGAGGTGCCGGGCCTGCGGTTCAACTCTCAACTACGAGGCACGACGATGAAGGCGATTCGACTCGTCGCCGTCGGCCAGCCCCTGGAGGTGTGCGACGTGGATCTCGCCACCCCGGCGGCCGACCAGGTCGTGGTGCAAGTCGCCGGCTGCGGCGTGTGCCACACCGACATCGGATTCTGGCAGGACGGCGTTCCAACCAAGAAGCCGTTGCCGCTGACACTGGGACATGAGATCAGCGGCACCGTGGTCGCCGCGGGGGACGCATACGCGGACTGGGTTGGCAGGGACGTGATCGTGCCGGCCGTCATCCCGTGCGGCGACTGCGACCTCTGCGCACAGGGGCGGGGCAATGTCTGCCGACGCCAGATGATGCCGGGCAACGACATCGACGGCGGCTTCGCGGAGCGGATCGTGGTCCCGGGATCGGGGCTTTGCGAGGTGTCCGATACTGGAGGTCTCTCGCTCGCCGAGCTGAGCGTGGTGGCCGATGCGGTAACGACGCCCTACCAAGCCGTGGTGCGCAGCGGTCTCGCCGAGGGTGATCTCGCGATCGTTGTCGGGGTCGGTGGCGTCGGCACGTACTGCGCACAGATTGCCGCAGCGTTCGGCGCCCACGTGATCGCGATCGACGTCGACGACGCAAAACTCTCATCCGTGGCGGATCACGGGCCCGGGCACACGATCAACTCCGCAACAACGGACTTCAAGGACCTGCGCAAACAGGTCCGCGGATTCGCAAACACGTCCGGTGCCCCGGACCACAGCTGGAAGATCTTCGAATGTTCGGGCCACCCCGGTGGGCAGGCGACGGCGTACGGTCTGCTCACCCATGCCGCCACGCTCATGGTGGTGGGGTTCACGCTTGCCAAGACCGAGCTGCGGCTCAGCAATGCGATGGCCTTCGACGCCACGATCCAGGGCACGTGGGGCTGCAAGCCGGAGCTGTACCCACCGGCGTTGGACATGGTCACGAGTAAGCGGATCGCACTGCAACCGTTCGTCGAGACCTTCTCGATGCAGGACGGTCCCGATGTGATCCGCCGCGTTGCCGAGCACGAGATCGCTCGGCGCGCCATCCTGATTCCGGACTGGGCGGCGTGAGTACGTCGCGCCGCGTGCATGGGAGCGGAGGGAACACACGATGCTGAAGAGTCACACGCTGGTCCCGGACCAGACGTTCACGGAGATCCTGTACGAGTTGCGGCCCGCGATCGACCCGGCTGGCCAGCCGGTGGACGGGTTGTTCAACGCGTGGATCGCGCTCAACAACCCGAAGCAGCTGAACAGCTACACCACGGAGGCCGTGAAGGAGATCATCCTCGCGTTCCGGCAGGCCAGCATGGACCGAAGTGTCGTGGCGGTCGTGTTCACCGCCGTCGGCGATCAGGCCTTCTGCACCGGCGGGAATACCAAGGAGTACGCCGAGTACTACGCGGGGAATCCGCAGGAGTACAAACAATACATGCGGCTCTTCAACGACATGATCGACGCGATCATGCGTTGCGACAAGCCCGTCGTGAATCGGGTGAATGGGATGCGGATCGCCGGCGGGCAGGAGATCGGCATGGCGTGCGACTTCACGATCACGGTCGATACCGCGCGATTCGGCCAGGCGGGCCCGAAGCATGGCTCGGCGCCCGACGGCGGATCCACCGACTTCCTGCCGCTCTACGTCGGATTCTCCCACGCCATGGAAAGCGGCATCCTCTGCGAGATGTGGAGTGCGCACAAGGCGCTGCATCTTGGCCTGGTCAATCAGGTCGTCCCGGTGTTGAAGGCGGACGGTGAGTGGATTCCGAATCCGATGGTCATCATCGACCGCTACGCGGATGCGTGGGGCAACATCGTGTTCGGCGATTTCAAGTCGGGGGAGGATCGGCAACAGGCCAAAGAGGTCCTCGCCACAGCCGAGACGGACCTGTCCAAGCTCGACGCCGCCGTCGAGGCACTCTGCACCAAGATTCTGATGCTGATGCCGGACTGCGTCTCCAAGACGGTCAACGGGCTGCGCAAGCACAAACAGTGGCACTGGGACAACACGAACGTCACGAACCGTGAGTGGCTGGGCTTGAACATGATGACCGAGGCAAAGGCCGGCTTCCGCGCGTTCAACGAAGGTCCCAAGGGCAAACGTGAGGTCGATTTCATCAAACTGCGGCAGCTACTGGCGAAGGGGCATCCGTGGGATGACGACCTCATCCGGGCAATCTCTCCGCAGTACCAGCAGGGCGGTTGACGCGATGGACCTCGGGTTGCGTGACCGGGTGGTCCTCATCACGGGCGGCCGTACCGGCATCGGTGCGGCGATCGCCGACGCGTTTGCCGGCGAGGGTGCCGACGTCGCGATCGTCGACCGAACGGTCGACGACGAAGCGCGAGCGGTGGCCGCCCGCGTCGAAGCGATGGGGAGCCGGTGCCACCTGATGGAGTCCGACGTGCGCGACTTTGCCGCTGCCGAGGCACGCGTGCGGGAGACCATCGACACGCTCGGTCGGCTCGACGTGCTCGTGTGTAACGCCGGCATCACCGCGGATGGTCTTGCCTGGAAACTCACCGAGGCACAGTGGGACGACGTCATCGACGTGAACCTGAAGGGGTATTTCAACTACAACCGCGCAGCTGCCGCCGTGTTCAAGGACCAGCGCCGCGGGCGCATCGTCAATGTGGCATCCATCAACGGCCTTCGCGGCAAACATGCGCAGACCAACTACTCGGCGTCGAAGGGCGGCATCATCGCCATGAGCAAGGCCCTCGCGCGGGAACTCGGGAAGTTCAACGTCACGGTCAACGTGATTGCGCCGGGCATGGTCCTGACGGCGATGGCCGAGCAGCTCCCGCCCGAGTTCCTCGAGCACGCGACGGACGAGACGGTACTCGGCGCGCTCGCTTCCCCGGCGGATTGCGCCGACGCCGTCCTCTTTCTCGCCTCGGATCGAGCGCGTCACATCACCGGTGACGTGCTCAAGGTCGACGGCGGCCAGTACATCTAGGAGACGGATGACACGGGTCGGAATCGTCGGGATCGGCCACACCGCCTTCGGCCGCCGCAGCGATGCGACGGTCCAGGAGCTCGCGTTCGAAGCGTTCCGTGACGCGCTCACCGACGCCGGGATTACGCGCGATGCGATCGATGCCACCGTGGTCGGGTCGGTTCCCGAATACCACAAGCAACGATCCCTTGCCGGCGTGATTCAAGAGTACCTCGGGTTGGTGCCGCGCCCGACCTGGCTCACCGAGGTCGCGTGTGCCTCCGGCAGCGCGGCCATCCGCACTGCGTGGATGGCCATCAAGGCCGGCGTGCACGACATGGTCGCCGTCATCGGCTGCCAGAAGATGACGGAACTCGACACCGCGGAGATTCTCGCACTCATGGGCAGAGTGGGTGAGGTGCAGTGGGAATCCGGATTCGGCACCACGTTCCCAGGGTACTACGCGATGTTCGCGCGGCGGCACATGCACGAGTTCGGTACCACACGCGAGCAACTCATCGACGTCGCGGTGAAGAACCACCACTACGGCGCCATGAATCCCAAGGCCCTGTTCAGGAAGCCGATCACCGCCGAGAAGGCTGCTGCATCGGACGAGGTCGCGTCGCCGTTTCAGGTCTACGACTGCTGCGCCAATGCCGACGGCGCGGCCTGCGTGCTGTTGGCATCGGAGGAACGTGCGAAGGAACTGGGCGACCGCGCCGTGTGGCTGTCGGGGCTCGGCTGCGCATCGGCAAGCATGTCCGTGCTGCGGCGACCGCATCTGACCGGATTGCCGAGCGCCGAGCAGGCGGCGGCGGCGGCGTACCGGATGGCAGGTGTCACGTCACAGGACATCGATGTCGCGGACGTGCACGACTGCTTCACGATCGCCGAGATCATGGCCTACGAGGATCTCGGGTTCTGCAAGCGCGGTGCCGGCGGGCCGTTCGTGGCGGATCGGCAGTCCTACATCGGCGGCTCCGTACCCGTGAACGTCGATGGTGGTCTCAAAGCGAAGGGACACCCTATCGGAGCGACGGGGGTCTCGATGACCTACGAGATCGTGCAGCAACTGCGTGGCGACGCCGGGGAGCGGCAGGTACCGGCCGCAAGCGTCGGCCTGACGCACAATGTCGGCGGGATCGGACAGTACTGCTTCGTACACGTGCTCACACGGGACTGAGACGATGTTCAAATGGTTCGGACTCGTGAACTACGCGCCGCACACGAAAGTGGCGGACTTCGCCCGGCACCTGCGCGATGGTCGCCTCATGGGATCGACCTGCACCGCGTGCGGGGTCCGGTCGTTCCCGCCTCGAGCCGACTGTCCGGACTGCATGAGCCCTGACTTCTCACTGACCGAGATCAGCGGCCGCGGCACGATCCACACGTTCACGCGCATCACGGCTGCTCCGACGGGGTTCGAACGGTTCACACCCTATCACATCGCCGTCGTCGACCTCGAGGACGGCGGCCGGGCTCTGAGTTGCATCGGTGAGACGATCGAAGACGCGGATGTGGCCATCGGGATGCCGGTGCAACTCGTCCCGCGTATCGCGGAAGAACTCGAGGCGATCAAAGTCTACTACACGGTAGAGCGCCCGGGGACATCATGGCCCCGCGCTCCGCTCGGCGAAACGGAGGAGAAGGCATGAGCGTGCAGGTATCCACACAGGATGGCATCGGCGAGGTCGTTCTCAATCATCCTCCGCTCAACATCCTGACACGCGCGGTGCTGGGTGATTTCCGAAACGCCCTGACCACCCTCACGGCCGATCGATCGATCCGCGTGCTGTTGCTCCGCGCAGAGGGGAAGCACTTCTCTGCCGGCGCGGACGTCGGAGAACACATGCCGCCCCAGTATGAGGAGCTCATCCCCGAGTTCATGCAGACCATCACGGCCTTTCGGGACTTCCCCGTTCCCACCGTTGCCGCGGTCCGCGGGCGGTGTCTCGGCGGCGGGTTCGAGCTGGCGCAAGGTATCGACCTCGTGGTCGCCGGCGAGGGGGCCAGTTTCGGACAACCGGAGATCATGTTGGGCGTCATCGCGCCGGCCGCCAGTGCGTTGCTCCCAATGCTGACTCCGACCGCGCGGGCCGCGGAGATCGTCTTCACCGGCGATGCGATGTCGGCCGCGGATGCCTACGGAGCTGGGCTGTTGGCGCGGGTCGTGGCGGACGATGTGGTTGAGCAGGAAGCCCGAGCTCTCGCGCAACGGATCGCACGACACAGTGCGGCCGCGCTTCGCATCACCAAACAGGTGTTGCGTGCCGGCGAGACGGCAGCCCGGGAAACGGCGTTCCGGACTGCGGAGCAGCTCTACCACGACGACCTGATGCAGACCGCCGATGCCCTGGAGGGCCTCACGGCCTTCCTCGAGAAACGACAGCCCACCTGGAAACACCAATGAACGACGTCGTCGCATTCCCGGAATGGCGCGATCATGCACTCGATGACGTGCTCTACCATTGCCGCGAGCTGTTGGATGACACGGAGTTCCCGACGGTGCGACGTTGGCGGGAGGCGGGTGGCAAGGTGATCGGTCACTTCCAGGTGTACTTCCCGGAGGAGATCGTCCATGCCGCAGGTGCCCTGCCCTTCAAGGTGCGCGGCGGACCGATCGAAGCCACGCAAGCCGACTCCCGGTTCGGTTCGTACCTCTGTTCGATCGTGAAGACATCCCTCGAGCTGGTACTGAGCAACCGCATCGAGCTCGAGATGTTCGTCACGCATCCGATCTGCGACGCAGCCCGCAATCTCGCGGCCGTCTGGGGACGGAACTTCTCTTATCCCTGTCAGATTTTGTATCTGCCGCAGAACGCGAACTCGGGACATGCGGCGACGTATCTCCGCGGGGAGTATGACCGCCTCCGCAGAGCCGTCGAGCAGGTGACCGGCAGCACCATCGACGACGATGCGCTGCGTCGGTCGATCGGGGTGTTCAACGAGAACCGGGCACTCATGCGGGAACTGTATGCGCTCAAGCGCCAGACACCGTGGCTCGTCTCGGCCGACGACGCCTACGCACTCGTGGCGGTTGGGGGGATGATCCCTCGGGAGGAGCACAACGCACTGCTCCGCACGGTTCTCCCGATGCTGAAGCAGCGACCGGCGAAGCGTCAGGATCGTATTCGCGTCGTGTACGAAGGCGGGTTCTGCGAGCAACCCCCGCTCGACCTGATTCGTGTCGTGGGGCGTTCGTGTTATGTGGTGGACGACGACCTCCTGATCGGGCTCCGTTGGATCCTCGAGGATGTCGCTGCCGACGGCGACCCCCTGGGCAACCTGGCCGCAGCGTATCTCGAACAGTCGTCGTACAGCCCGGTTCAACACGATCTCCGGAAGCCCAAGGAGCGGATGCTGCTCGAGCGGATCCGCGGCGCAGATGCGCAGGCCGCCATCGTGACGGCGGCAAAGATGTGCGAGCCGGGGCTGGAGGAGCAGGTCGCGTACACCCGTGCTCTCGACGAAGAGAACGTGCCGTACTTCGTGAGCGAGTTCGAAGAGAACATGACGAGTTTCGAGCACCTCGAGGTGCAGCTCGAGACCTTCGTCGAGAACCTGTTGTTCGAGTAGGAAGGGATTTCTCATGACCGATTTGACCGTAGACGGAACCATCGTCGGGCGCGGCAACAAGGATGGTGCTCGACTCTTTCGCGAGTGGTTTCAGGGTTTGACCGATGCAGCCGAAGCGAACCGTGGCGGTGCGTACGTGTTCGTGATGGGCAGCTTCGTCGAGCTGCTGCGGACCTTCGACCTGCCGATCGTCTTTCCGGAGATCAACTCGCTGCAGACGGCCGTCCGACGAGTGGCGCACGAGTACTTGAACGAGGCCGAAGATTACGGGTACTCACCGGACATCTGCGGGTACGTGAAGGCCGATGTTGCCACCCAGCTCCGCGGCGGCCAGCTCCCGATGGGGCGCATCCCGAAGCCGGCCATCGCCGTCTACACGAATGCCTGCAACACGTACATCAAGTGGGCGGAGATCTGGGAGCGTATGTATGACTGCCCGATCGTCACGCTCGACGTGCCCGGCACCCGGGGCGCCGGCGAGCAGACGTGGCGCGGCGACGCCGACTTCGAGAACGACCGGCGCTACGTGCAGGCACAGATCGAGGAGCTCATCCCGACCCTCGAGAAGGTCTCGGGTGTTGCGTTCGACATCGACCGGTTGCGGGAGAGCATGGAGAACGCCAACGGGATGACGCGGGCCTGGAAGCGCGTGCTCGAGTTGAATCAGGCCCGGCCATCCGTCTTCAATGCCCTGTCGGACGGTACGATCTTCCTCGGCGTGGCCAACGGATTCCGCGGATCGGCCGAAGGTACTCGGTACTTCGAGGAACTCGTGGAGGAGATGGAATACAAGAGCGCCAACGGCATCGGGACGCTCACCGAGGAGCTCTACCGACTCATCTTCGTCGGTGTGCCGTGTTATCCCATTTTCCGGCGCTTTTCGGAGCTGTTCACCGAACTCGGTGGCAACTTCGTCAGTTCGACCTACCTGCGCTTCGCATCAGGCGGCACGAGCTTCGGTTTCGAATACGACGTGACGGACCCGTTGGCCAGCCTCGCCGAGGGCATCCTGATCAGCGTGCGCGACGCCATGGACAACATGTTCTTCCAGACCGACATCCTGCTGGAGATGCTCGACACGTTCCAGGCCGACGGTGTGGTCTATCACCCAATCAAGAGCTGTCGCACGGTGTCCACCGGCCTCGCCGACAACCGGCGTGCCCTGATGGCAGTGCGAGACGTGCCGTCGCTCTTCATCGAGTCGGACATGATGGATCGTCGGGTCGTGTCCGAAGCACAACTCAAGAACCGCATTGACGCCTTCTTCGAAGGCCTCGCCGGTCGGCGCCAGCAGGCGGCGATTCGCAACGCGTAGACGGAGAACGGAGACGCCATGGCGTACGCAGCAGGTGTGGACGTCGGATCCACGCAAACCAAGGCCGTCGTCATCGACGAGGATCGCACGATCGTTGCCCGTGCGCTCACCATGACGGGAGCCAACGTGATCAAGGCGGCTGAAGATGCCTTCGCGGAGGCGTTGAAGGGCGGCGACATCCGCGAGGAGGAAGTGGAGTACGTGGTGGGCACGGGATACGGCCGCTACAAGGTCACGTTCGGCAACACCCAGGTGACCGAGATCAGCTGTCATGGGCGCGGTGCCGTTCACATGTTTCCGAACACCCGCACCGTCGTGGACATGGGTGGCCAGGACACCAAGGCGATCCGCGTCTCCTCGGTCGGGGAGATCGTCGACTTCTGCATGAACGACAAGTGCGCTGCCGGCACCGGTCGATTCCTCGGTGCCGCTTCCAGCGCTCTCGACATCCCCCTCGACGACCTGGGACCCACGGCGCTACGGGGCGAGCGGGCCGTCAAGATCTCGACGACGTGCACGGTGTTCGCGGAATCCGAGGTCCTCTCGTGGCTCGGCAAGGGCAAGAAGATCGAGGACATTCTCCTCGGCGTGCACCAGTCCATTGCGGGCCGCTCGACCGGCCTCCTGCGGCGTGTCGGGATCGAGGAAGAGGTGACGTTCACCGGCGGCGTCGCTCGCAATCTCGCGATGATCGAGGCCCTGAATCAGAGCCTGGGGCTCGCGGTCAACGTGAGTGAAGAGTCGCACTACATGGGAGCGCTTGGGGCGGCACTGTTCGCGCTGGACCACATTCTCGCTTCCCGCGCACCCGTGAGGCACTGAGTCATGACCCATACCGTTGGCATCGACGTCGGCTCGACCTACACCAAGGCGGTCGTCCTGCGTGACGACCACGCGATCGTCGGTCGCGCAATGCTCCCGACCGGCTTCAAGTTGACGGAGGTATCGGAACGGGCCCTCGCATCGGCGCTGACCGACGCGGGCTGCTCCGCCGACGATGTGGCATATGTCGTCAGTACCGGTTTCGGTCGCCATCAGGTGACCAGGGCGGACGTCAAGGTCACAGACCTCACGGCAGCCGCGCGCGGCACGACCCTCCTCTTCCCGAATACGCAGACGATCCTCGACGTCGGCGGGCAAACGATGAAGGCCACGCGCCTCGGCGAGGCGGCGAAGGTCAAGTCGTTCCGGCTGAACGACAAGTGCGCCGCGGGCACCGGTGCGTTCCTCGAGAAGACGGCCCGGTACATGGGCTACTCGACGGAAGAGATCGGCCCGCTCGTCGAAACGTCGAAGGATGCGACATCGATCTCGGGCGTCTGTGCCGTGTTCGCCGAGTCGGAGGTGATCAACCATCTGTCGCAGGGAGTGGCGCCTGCCGATATCATGCACGGTGCCATCGTGTCCCTCGTCGGCCGCAGCGTCCAATTGATGAAGCGTGTGCGGATGGAGCCGGAGTTCACGCTGATCGGGGGCATTCTCCGGTTCCGGCGTATGGTGGACGTGATTCGCAAGGAACTGCAGGCCGAGGTCAACGTCCCCGAGGGCGACCTGGTCCAGTTCACATCGGCGCTTGGCGCAGCACTGCTTGGGTTCCGGCGCCTGGAGCAATTGGCCGCCGAGGGAGCGGCGGAGCCGTCGCAAGCGTGACACGCGACCCGTCACCGCCACCGCAGTCCGAGGGTCCGGACGCGGACGACGTCGCCCGCTCGCTCGGGCCGTTCGTCGAACACGAGGCGCGCCGCGTGTTGTCGGAAGCCCAACTCGCACCAGATCCCGCCCGGCTCGCCGACGGATGGGAGCGTCGCTTCATCGCCGACGGCCGTCGCGCCGAGGAGATGATCGCTCTCTATCGCGACCTCGGTTTCGAGGTGTGCGCCGACCCCGTGCGGCCCGAGCAGATGGAAGACGACTGCGAGGACTGCAAGCTCCTCATGCTGCTCGAGTTCAAGACGATCTACACGAGGAAGCGCCCGACACCGTAGTGGGTCACGACACGCTCGTGAGCCGCTCCACCACCATGTCACCCATGGCCGACGTCGCAATCCCGCGCCGTGCGTCGGCCGAACGGACGGTACCGCTCCGCAACAGGTCGGCCATCGCCTCTTCGACCCGTGCGGCCGCGCGTGCTTCTCCCAAGTAGTCCAGCATCATGCCCACCGCGCCGATCGCGCCGAGTGGACATGCGACGTTCATCCCCGTGTACTTTGGTGCCGATCCGTGGATCGGCTCGAACATCGACGTCTTGCCGGGATGAATGTTCCCCGACGCAGCGATCCCCATCCCACCCTGAAGCATCGACCCCAGGTCGGTGATGATGTCGCCG
>JBDHJO010000143.1:0-7465 GCA_039586875.1 Gemmatimonadota bacterium
TCCCAGGATTGGATGAACCACGTCCGAACGGGGCGAGCGCGGCAGAAGGTCCGGCAGTGGGTGAATCGCGAGGAGTCCGAGCGGAGTGCGGCACTCGGCAAGGAGATCCTCGAGCGCGAACTGCGCCGCCGCCGCCTGTCCATGCCGCACGACGACATTCTCGAGGGCGCAGCCCAACGGCTGTCCCTGTCGTCCG
Source organism: Gemmatimonadota bacterium (assembly GCA_039586875.1). GTDB lineage: Bacteria > Gemmatimonadota > Gemmatimonadetes > Gemmatimonadales > GWC2-71-9 > JAOTVV01. The sequence goes on from JBDHJO010000143.1 coordinate 197, forward strand.
CGGGGACGATGTACTCGGTGTTGGGTCGGGGAGACGCCCCGATCGGGCAGATCATCAAGGCACTCTTCCCGGATCGCGCGACCTCCGAGTTGCAGGCTCCGAAGCCCACGCGCTTCGGGCGCGTGATCGACCGGATCCGACTCGGCCGGGGCGTGAAGGTGCATGGGGTCGACGGCTTGATGGTCCGGTACGCCCAGTGCTGTCAGCCCGTGCCTGGCGATGTCGTGGTCGGCTTCGTGACGCGCGGGCGCGGGATCTCCATTCATCGTGCGGACTGTCCCAACCTCCTCACGATGTCGGATGACCCCGAGCGGCGGGTCGAGATCGATTGGCGTGAGGCGGAAGGTGAGTTGTTCGTCGTGAGCCTCGGCGTTGCCGGGGAGGATCGCCGGGGGCTCTACGCCGACCTCATGGAAGTGATCTCCGGCACCGGCACCAATATCCGGAGCGCCGAGTTGTCCAGCAAGGACGGTGCGATGTTCGGTTCCGTGTTGGTCGAGGTGGAGAATCACGCACACCTCGCCAAGGTGATGCGGGCGATGCGCCGCGTCCGTGGGGTGCAGAGTGTGGACCGTCGCGAATCCAGCAGCGGAGCGTGAGCGCCGGGCAGGTCCCGATCCGTGCTCGCCGCCCACGATCATTGCCCCGCGCTCCTGAGTAATGGCCACCTTCGATCTCCAGATGCCGTTCGCCCTCGCAGGCGATCAACCGCGAGCGGTGGGCGAATTGATGGATGGGCTCGGTCGCGGCAGCCGCTACCAGACGCTTCTGGGTGTCACGGGTTCCGGAAAGACCGTCACGATTGCGAACGCGATCGCACAGCACGGCCGCCCGACGCTCGTGCTCTCGCACAACAAGACTCTCGCGGCCCAGTTGTATGGTGAGCTCAAGGCCTTCTTTCCGGCGAACGCCGTCGAGTACTTCATCTCGTACTACGACTACTACCAACCAGAGGCGTACGTCCCCGCTACCGACACCTACATCGAGAAGGACGCGTCGATCAACGAAGACATCGATTCCCTGCGCCTGCGGGCGACATCGAGTCTCGTGGAGCGGGATGATGTCGTAATCGTGGCGACCGTGTCGGCGATCTACGGCCTCGGAGATCCGGTCGAGTACCGCGCGCTCATGGTGACCCTCGCACAGGGAGAAGTGCGAGCGCGTGACGAGTTCCTCGAAGGTCTGGTGAACATCCAGTATCGCCGTAACGACGCCGTGCTTGACCGCGGCACCTTCAGGGTGCGGGGGGACACGGTCGAGGTGCTGCCCGCGTACGAGGAACAGGGTGTGCGCATCGAGTTCTGGGGTGACGAGGTCGAACGGATCTCGAAGATCGATCCCCTCACCGGCAACGTGATCGCCAGCCTGCCACGATGCGCGATCTACCCCGCGACGCACTTCGTAACGCGCCGGCCCAAGTTGGAGCGCGCCGTGAAGGCGATCCGCGTCGAGTTGGCGGAACGCCTCCGTGAGTTCCGGGAGCAATCCAAGCTGCTCGAGGCGCAGCGGATCGAATCGCGGACCGAGTTCGACCTCGACATGCTGATGGAGATCGGGACGTGCGCCGGGGTGGAAAACTACAGCAGACATCTCGACGGGCGCCGACCCGGCGAGCGGCCGGCCTGTCTCCTCGATTACTTCCCCGACGATTACCTGGCGATCGTCGATGAATCCCACGTGACGCTTCCGCAGGTGGGCGGTATGTACGAGGGCGATCGTTCCCGGAAGCTCACGCTGGTGGAGCACGGCTTCCGGCTTCCGTCCGCGTTGGACAATCGGCCGCTGAATTTCGCCGAGTTCATGGACCTGACGCCGCAGATGATCTTCGTGTCGGCCACGCCCGGCCCGCTCGAACTCGAGCTCACGGACGGGAACGTCGTGGAGCAGATCATTCGCCCGACCGGCCTCATCGACCCTGCTGTCGACATTCGGCCCGTGAAAGGCCAGATCGACGACCTGCTGGCGGAGATCAGGCAGTGCGAGGCGGCGCACGAGCGTGTCCTGGTCACGACGCTCACGAAACGCATGGCCGAGGATCTCACGGACTATCTGCAGCAGACGGCCGTTCGGGTGCGGTACATGCACTCCGACATCGACGCCATCGAACGCATGGAGATCGTGCGTGGCCTGCGGCTCGGGGAGTTCGACGTGCTGGTTGGCATCAACCTTCTGCGGGAAGGCCTGGACCTGCCGGAGGTCTCGCTCGTCGCGATCCTCGATGCCGATCAGGAGGGGTTCCTTCGATCCGACCGATCCCTGATTCAGACGGTGGGTCGGGCTGCCCGGCACGTGAAGGGCCGCGCAATCCTCTACGCGGACCGCATGACGGGGTCGATGGAGCGCGCCTTGGCGGAGATGAGCCGGCGGCGCGAGATCCAGGAGGCGCACAACCGAGAGCATGGGATCACGCCGGCCTCCATCCGCAAGTCGGTCGATCAGGTGCGGCTGGTGACGCGGGTCGCGGATGCGCGTGAGGCAGCTGAAGAACGGGAGCGCGCTGCGCCCAAAGCCCCCCTCGATCGCGATGCCTTGATCGCCGTGCTCGAGGAACAGATGCGAGCGGCGGCAGCCGATCTCGATTTCGAGACCGCTGCGGAGTTGCGGGATCAACTGTTCGAGCTTCGGGCCGCTGCCGATCCACAGCGCCGACGTCCCCAGGGGCATGTACCCGGCCGTTCGAAGTCGCGGGGGGGCCGGCGCCATGGCTGATACCGTTACGCTCGACGGCCTGCAGCAACTCGCCGATCGCGTGTGGCAGGAGTTGCCGGTCGGCGGCGTCGTGTGGCTGTCGGGCGACCTTGGCACGGGCAAGACCACATTCGTGCAGGCCCTCGCGCGGAGCGCCGGTGCCGAGCCGGCGCGCAGCCCGACCTTTGCCCTCGTGCACGAGTATGCGGGGCCGTCGGGTGTGATCGCGCACGTTGACTGCTATCGACTCCGGGACCCACAAGAGGCACTGGATCTCGATTTCCCTGGGCTGCAGCGCTCGGCTCGGCTCCTGCTGATCGAGTGGCCGGACCGGGCAGGGACGCTCGCCCCACCCCCGGATGCCCACCTGCAGTTCGCGCATGTGGAGCATCCGGAGGAGCGTGCCGTGGAGCGACTCCTGTGACGGTACGCTTGGCCATCGACACGGCGACCGACATCGGCGCGGTTGCGGTCTCGGCGCCGGACGGCGAGGTGCAGGAGGTCCGCATCGCCGACCGCCGGCATGCAGCATCCCTCATCCCGGAGGCTGCGGGGCTGCTCGAGCGGTGTGGTGTGGGGTGGGGTGATCTTTCGGAGATCGTCGTGGCGGACGGACCGGGGAGCTTCACGGGCCTGCGCATCGGGTTTGCGTCGGTGCGAGGTGTGCTGCATGCCCATCCCCGAGTCGCACTTCGAACGGTTCCGTCACTCCTCGGTACTGCCTGGGCGGCGAGGGAGGCGGATGGGGACACCGTTGCGGCGCTGTACGATGCCCTGAGGGGTGAGGTCTTCGTGGCGGTCTACCGCTTCGCTGCCGGCGCGCCGGAAGCACTCGTTGCACCGACCCTGCTCGAGGCGTCTGCGCTGCGATCCCTGCCCACCCCACGGGTGGTGGTCGGGGATGGCGCCACCGCCTATCCTGCCGACGTGCGCGCCTGGGTCGGGTCCGAGCCGCGGCACGCAAAGGGTGGGGCATCGGCCCGCGCGCTGCTCGAGCTCGCCGGCATGGAAGGCGTGGCCGAGACGATCGTCGATCCGGACGCCTGGGATCCGACCTACGGTCGCCGCGCGGCGGCCCAGGATCGCTGGGAGGCAGAACATGGACGCCCGCTTCCGGATCCGACCGGCGACTGACGCCGACCTCCCGGCCATAGCGGAGATCGAACGGCAGTGTTTTCCGGACCCGTGGTCGGAGGACAGCTTCCGTTCCTTTCTGCGTGGGCCGGCACGCGTGGTCGAGCGCGACGGGACGGTCGTGGCCTACGGATTCGCGCGCTCGGCAATCGACTCCGGTGAGATCCTGAACGTGGCGGTGGCGTCGCAACACCGGCGCGAGGGCATCGCCGGGGCCATCGTGGCGGACCTCTGTTCGGCATTGGAGGCTGAGGGCGTGACCGACGTGTTTCTCGAGGTCCGCCTCTCCAACGCGCCCGCTCGAGCGCTCTACGGGAGGCTCGGGTTTGCTCCCGTCGGACGGCGTCCCCGGTACTATCACGCTCCTGTGGAGGATGCCCTGATTCTGCACAGGCGGGTCAGCCGTTCTGCGTTGGACGCCGAAGAGAGTTGACACGCACTCCGCAGCCGCTAGTCTCCCGGCGGAGGCCAGAACGGACTCCCGAACACCAACCGAGTTGAACGCCATGCAGAAGATCGTCGAGTGCGTCCCCAATTTCTCGGAAGGACGCAACCGTGAGACCATCGACGCGATCGCCGATGCGATCCGTTCGACCGCGGGATGCACGCTGCTGGACGTCGATCCCGGGGCATCTACCAATCGCACCGTCTACACGTTCGTCGGAGCACCCGAGGCAGTCGTCGAAGGAGCGCTGCAGGGTGCCCGGGTTGCGCGCGAACGCATCGATATGCGGAAGCACTCGGGTTCGCATCCCCGCATGGGGGCGCTGGATGTATGCCCGTTCGTGCCGGTGGCGAACGTCACGATGGAAGAATGCGTCCAGTGCGCCGAAGCCTTCGGGGCACGGATGGCCGAGGAACTGGGCGTGCCCGTCTTCCTGTACGAGGAGGCCGCGCGGCAGCCGCACCGGCAGGCGCTGAAAGACATCCGGGCAGGGGAATACGAAGGGCTTGCAGAGAAACTGACGACCCCTGCATGGAAGCCCGATTTCGGTCCCGCCTCGTTCGTTCCGGAGTGGGGCGCCACGGCGACCGGTGCTCGCTTCTTCCTGATTGCGTACAACGTGAACGTGCTCGGTACGAAGGAACAGGCGCACCGCATCGCCCTCGATGTGCGCGAACAGGGTCGGGGGCCGGAAGAGCCGGGCATGCTCGAGGCGGTGAAGGGGATTGGCTGGTACGTCGATGAGTACGGGCTGGCACAGGTGTCCATGAACCTCGACGACTACCGCGTCTCCCCTCCGCATGTGGCGTTCGAGGCGTGCGTCGAACGCGCGAGGACGATCAACGTTGCGATCGCCGGCTCGGAGCTCGTGGGGCTGATCCCGCTGGATGCGATGCTGCGGGCCGCCGAGTTCTACATGGAGCGCGAGAACCTCTTCCTCCTCGAAGAGCGCCAAAAGATTCGGTTGGTAGTGGAACGGCTCGGGTTGAGCTCGGTCTCGCCGTTCGATCCGGACAAGCGGATCGTCGAGTACATGATCGACGATGAGGGGTCACAGCCACTTGCCGACTCCTCTGTGCGCGCATTCGTCGAGCAGCTCGGTGCCCGCACGTCGGCCCCGGGAGGCGGGTCTGCTGCTGCGTTGATGGCTGCGATGGGCGCTGCGCTCGGGACGATGGTGGGGCAGTTGACGTATGGGCGGCGCAAGTTCGAGGCCCTGGACGGCGTGATGCGGAAGAACATTCCCCCGCTGTTCGAGGCCATGCACCGCCTGGTTCCCATGATCGATGCCGATACACGGGCCTTCGGCGACTACATGGACGCGTTGGGTATGCCGGCCGGCACCGACGAGGAACGAGCCGCGCGACAGTCGGCGATGCAGGCCGGGCTCAAGCGCGCCGTCGAGGTGCCATTGGGGACGATGTGCGTCGCCGACACCTGCTGGGAAGCCATGGTGGCGCTGGCAGCGAGTGGGAATATCGCCATGCGATCGGATCTCGAGGTCGGTGCCCGGGCACTCGAAACGGGTATCTGGGGGTGCAACCGGAACGTGCTTATCAACCTCACAGACATCGAGGATGACGACTTCACCTCGGCGACGCGCGCCGAGGCGGAACGCCTGACGGCCCGCGCCGCGGAGCGGGCGGCGGAGGTCCTGCGCGTATTGGCCGACCGAGAAGGGTGACGGCGGTCTGAGCGGTGCAATTCGGGGATCTCGGTAGCCGGGATCGAGCGTTCCCGCCGAATCGGTGACGGTCGTCACACCGACCCCCGAAAGTTTCCCGCAACGATATGCCCCAAAACGCGTATCTTTGGTTGACAAAAGGACTTGCAGCCCCTATAGTATCTCCCCGTCCGGGTCCGACCCCCCGCATTTCCTTTGGAGGATCGTGTGAGTCGTAGTCTTAACAAAGTGACCCTGATCGGCAATCTTGGCGCCGATCCGGAGGTGCGGTCAACAGCAGGCGGGACCCGGGTGGCCACGCTGTCCGTCGCAACCTCCCGTTCGTGGAGCAACCAGTCCGGTGAACGGCAGGAGAAGACCGAATGGCATCGCGCCGTGCTGTGGCGGCAGTTGGCCGACATCGCGGAGAAGTATCTCAAGAAGGGCGACAAGGTCTACCTCGAGGGGCGCATCGAGTATCGTTCCTGGGAAGACCGAGATGGCAACACGCGGTATACGACTGAGATCAGTGTGCAGGACATGATCATGTTGTCCCCACGGGGTGGAGGTGGGGAGGACGCCGGCCAGTCCGCGCCACGCCGCGCAGCACAGCCGGCCGTAGCCGATTCGGCTGCGGAGTCCTACAACGACTTCCCGGAGGCCCTCGATGAGGAAGAGGACGATCTTCCGTTCTAGCTGGCTCACTGTCCTGGCCCTGGTGGCCCTGGCAGCGCTCGGCACCCCCGCCGACGCGCAGGAGCAGCAAGACGCTCCTGCCGTGCATGTCGTGATCGAGGGCGAGACGCTCTGGGATCTCGCTGCGCGGTATTTCGGTGATCCGTTCTTGTGGCCGGAGATCTATCGGCTGAACACGACGGTGGTCGAGGATCCGCACTGGATCTTCCCCGGCGAGGAGTTGTTGCTTGGGGGCCCGCCGGCCGAGCAGGCGCCGATGGAGGAAGAAGGCGTCGTCATGGAACGGCCGGAGGCCGAAGTCGCCCTAGGTGAGGAAGGCATGCGGGGCGAGCGCCCGACCGAGGAGGTCGTGGTGGACGAGGCGCCCACGCCCGTGGCACCACCGCCGCCGCCCACGGCTTCGGGGCCCACGATCTTTGCCGACAACGGGGTCACTGTCATGGGCGTCACGGGCACGGCAGCGCGCCGTGACCGTGCGGCCCGGGTGTACGAGTACTACTCGTCGGGGTTCCTCACCGAAGATCAGGCCCTGCCGTTCGGTTCGGTACAGGGCGCGGTCGATCGGCCCATGCTGAAGCGGGTGAAGGAGAGCTCGTTCGCGGGGATGTTCGACAACATCCTCATCCTGCCGCCGTCGGGCGGG
>JBDHJO010000144.1:0-7584 GCA_039586875.1 Gemmatimonadota bacterium
CTTGAAGCTCCTGCCGCCGGAGCTCGCGGCCGACGCCGAATGGCGCGAGCGGTTCATTCGCGAGGCCAGGACCGCGGCGCGTCTCTCGCACCCCAACATTCTGCCCGTCTTCGCCGTGGACACCGTGGGTGAGTTCACGTTCTTCACTATGGCATTGGGACACGGCGAGACGCTTGCCGAGCGCGTGCGTGCGCGCGGCCCGCTCCCAGCGGAAGAAGTCGTGCGCGTACTCCGCGACGTCGCCCGCGCGGAGGACTGCGCGCACAAGGCAGGCGTGATCCACCGCGACCTCAAGGCCGAGAACGTGATGGTCGAGCGCGAGAGCGACCGGGTGCTGGTGATGGACTTCGGCATCGCCCACGTGCGCCAGTGACGGCGATGTCGCCGGCACGGTGCCGTACCTGAGCCCCGAACAGGTCGAGGGTGCGGCCGCCAGCGAGCGGAGCGACATCTACGCGCTCGGTGTGCTGGGCTACTACCTCGCCACCGGCCGCCTCCCGTTCACCGGCGCCACCGCAGCGGAGATCCTCACCAAGCACCTCACACACCGCGCACCCAGGCTGCCGGCGGGAGGGATGGCACTCGAGCAGACCCTGTCGGATGCCGTCGATCGCTGCCTCGCCAAGGATCCGAACACGCGATTCCCGACTGCAGGTGAGTTGGCGGACACGATGGACACCGCGCTGAACGCGCAGGGCCAGTTGCCCGTGCCCCTCGAAGCCTTCGTGCTCCGACTGCGTCATCGCTCCAAGGCCCTCTCCGGACTCGCCCCTTTGGGCGTGTTGCTCGCCATCGGTGCCGTCGGCTCACTCGCCGCCGGACAGTTCGCATCGGCCGGTATCATGAGCGGCCTCCTGGCACTCGCGGCCGCTGTGCCCGTGGCCTCGATCCTCCCGATCACGCGCCGAGTGCTCCGCGCCGGCCACGGCGTGGACGACATCGTGCGGGCTTTGGCACACGACGTGGAACGGCAGCGCGAGGTGCTGGCCTTTCAGTTCGGCAAGCGCGCGAGCGCAATCGAGCGCGTGGCACGCTGGACTGCCTGGGCGGGACTCGTCCTCTTCGGTGTGGGTGCCGAGGCGGCGATCCTCTTCGGCGGCCTGCCGGTGGGCGTGGTGCTCGGCGCGATGTCGGGCGGTGCCGTCGCCGCTGTTACCGGCGGTGCGGTTGCCGCCCATCGCCACCAGCGACGGCAGGACGTCACCGGCGCGCGCTGGCTCAGGTTCTGGAAGAGTGGCATAGGGCAGTGGACCGCGCGTATCGCCGCCCTCGGGCTCACACCACGAGCGAAGGTGCTCCCGGACTCACCCTTCACCGAGTCCGCGGCCGCCGCCGCAGCTGCCCGACTCCTCCAAGACGTCCCCGCCGACGCTCGGCACGCACTCCGCGATCTCCCGCAGGCGCTCTTGGAGCTCGACATGCGGGGCAGGGGCCTGCAAACCTGGATTGCGGAACTCGAAACCGACCCCGCGATGCGCGACGGCCAACGCGCCGCTGCGGAGCGGTACCTCACCGACGGCAGTGCCGCACTCGAAGCGGTGCTTACGGAACTTCAGCGCCTCCGCGACGGCAGCGCGACCGTCGACAGCGTGTCGGCACGACTCGAGGCGGTGAGGGAGATCGGGGAGGCCGTGGATCGGGTGCTGGTGGCGAGGAAGAAGGTGCGGTGAGTGAAAGGTGAAAAGTGAAAAGTGAAGACGAGGGAGGAGGGAGTAGGGAGGAGGGAGGGGGGCTCGGCGTCGTTCCCTTGCGCCTTGCACCTTGTACCTTGCACCCGTCCTCACGCTGCACCCGTTTGAGCCCCTCCGTGCTCTTTCGGTACTCGGCGGGCCGAGCGTAGGTTGTATGGTATGGCGGATTCTACCGGAGCCGCACGTCGATGTCCGTCACACCCAGACTCTCCCGCGAGTTCGTCGAACGAATGGGAGAGCCCGCCGCCGATGAGCTGTTGGAGGTGCTGACCCACATGCATGGCGTCAACCGGACCGAGCTGCAGCAGCTGAACGAGGTGAACTTCGTGCGCTTCGACGCGCGCCTCGAGCAGCGGGTCGGTGAGCTGCGGGCGTACATGGACGGCCGGTTCGCGTCGCTGGAAGCGAAGCTCGAACAGCGGATCGGTGAGCTGCGGGCCTACGTGGACGGGCGGTTCGCCTCTCTCGAAGCCAAGCTGGACCAGCGCACCGCCGAGCTCGGCGAGAAAGTCGAACGCGGGCTCAAGGAGCAGACCCGCTGGATGTTCGTCGCCTGGGCGAGCCTGCTGATTCCCATCATCGGGCTGTGGATGCGGGGATAGAGGTGGCGCGAGGGAGGAGGGAGGAGGGAGGAGGCTGGTCGTGAAGCGCGAGAGACTAAGTGAAAGGTGAAAAGTGAAAGGTGAAAAGACGTGAGCTGTAAGCTGTGAGCTGAGGCCGACCGGTTTGTCGCAGTCTCCGCTCGCAGCTCGCTGGTCAGAAGGCTCTTTTCACTTTTCACCTTTCACTGTTCACACCGCTCCCCGCTCCCTGCTCCCTGCTCCCCGTTACCCCTCCCTTGCACCTTGTACCTTGCACCCGCCGCCCGTTGCACGCGCCCACGCTACACCCTGCACGCCCACCGGTGAGCGGGGGGGGTGAATCGTGAAACGATGTGGCGCTGCTATCGCTCGTCTTCAGGTGTCTCGATCGACGCCGCGATCGACCGGAGGAGTTCATCGAGGCGTGACCTGTCGTAGACTCGGCCCTCCGCAATCACAAGCGTGATCCGGCGCGTGTTGGCGATGTCGGCAAGTGGGTCGGCGTCGAGGAGCACGAGATCCGCGCGTTTGCCGGGCGCGACGGTTCCCACGCTCGCCTCCACGCCCATGAAGGCCGCGGGCAATGCGGTGGCGCTGCGCAGTGCCTCCATCGGGGTCATGCCGAACACCTGAACGAGCGCCTCCAACTCGTCGTGCAAACTGAAGCCAAAGTAGGTGCCGGTGGTCGGAGCATCCGTGCCCGCCAGCATCCCGACGCCCGCTGCTCGGGCCTCGCGCAGGAACGCGTTGCTTCCGTCCATCATCTGCCGGATGACCTCGGGTGGCGGTCGCTCGGAATCGCGAGCGTTCAGCTCTGCCGCCGCCGTCCATGACCGGCGGATGCCATGAGACACGTATCGGTTGCGTGGATCGATACGCCCGTCCCGATCCTCGGCGATCCGGCGAACGCTGTCCACAGGGATCGTCTCGGCCACATTGGTCACGAGGGTGGGCACGAGCTGGGTACCGCTGCGCCGCAGCTCCTCGAAGATGGCCTGCTGCTCCTCCGCCGAACGCCGGTCGAAACCGGGCAGCACGTTGTGCTCGATGCTTCGCTGTCCCAACGTGGCGCTCTCGCCGAGACCGATGATCCAGACGTAATGCCCGGCGAGATGTGTGCCCGCCTCCCGCGCCGCCGTCCCAAGTGCTGCGAACACCTCAGGCGACTCGGCGTGGCGGATCTTGATGAAATCGGCCCCGCCCGCCAGCAGCGAGTCCACCACCGCACGGGCCTCGAGCGTATCGCCAACCAGGATCCGCGTGCGCAGGAAATCGTCGATCTCGTCCTGCGTGGCCCCCAGCTCACGCCTGAGCGCCACATACTGGGTCACCCACTTCCGGCTCTCGACGGCCATCCCGGACGTGAGAATACGCGGCCCCGGGATCGCGCCCCGGTCCACAGCCTCCCGCAGCGCCACCGTCTCCTCGAGCACGCTCCCCATGTCCCGCACGGTGGTGACACCGTTTACCACGAACAGCGGCAGCGTCCCGTCCAAGTCGCGAAGATGGACGTGCATGTCCCAGAGTCCGGGGATGAGGTACTTGCCGCGTCCGTCCACCACCCGCGCGGTGCCCCCGATCCGCACGTCGTCCGACGCACCGACTGCGGTGATCCGACCATCCTCCACGACCACGGTCATGTCCGACATCGGGAGGGCACCGGTACCGTCGATGACGGTCACGTCACGAATCACCAGCACATCGGCCGGACCGGCGCAACCGATCAGGGTGCCGACTGCGAGGGCCAGACATCGCCGGGTCATGAGGCACGCACGCACGGCTCACACCCCTCGGTTTCGAGAATTCCAGGTGACGGCGTTCCCCAAGTTAGATGAGCTGGATGTCGGGAAGGTTGGCAGGCGGAAGAAGGCGGTGTGAAACGTGAAAGGTGAAGATGGGGGAGGAGGGAGGGGGGAGGAGGCTGGTCGTGAAGCGTGAGACTAAGTGAAAGGTGAAAAGTGAAAGGTGAAAAGACGTGAGCTGTAAGCGGTGAGCTGGGGCCGACCGGTTTGTCGCAGTCTCCGCTCGCTGGTCAGAAGGCTCTTTTCACTTTTCACCTTTCACTGTTCACACCGCTCCCTGCACCCTGCACCCCGTTACCCCTCCCTTGCACCTTGCACCTTGTACCTTGCACCCGCTGCGCGTAGCACTCGCCCGTCATCTCCCTCCGATAATCGCCCGAATCGCCGCGATCTCGCGTTCCAGGGCCTCCAGGTGTTCCAGCAGGCGGGCGCGCAGTTCGGCATCGATGACAGGGGCTGCGGTGTCGCCCATCGTGAAGGTTGCCATCGTCGGCCGATGGTCGGGGTGCAATTCGTCGTCCGGGAGATCGCCCGGCCAGGTCACGATGGACGCCGTGGCCGGCCAGTGTTTCGCGTCGCCGGCCACGAACACGAAGTCGAGCACGGAGTCGTAGTAGCAGTACTCCGTGCCGTCGCTCCGCGTGCGCGTGCTGCACTGTGTGCGGACGAGCGTGGCGGGTCGCACCCACTCGAAGATGCCGGCTTCCACGAGCGCGTCGTACCCGGCGTCGTGATCGGTGTCGCCGCCTTCGGTTTCCCAGTCGTAGTTGTAGTCGCCGACGGCGATCACCGCGGTGCCCGTCGCCTCGGCCCACGCGTTGAGCTGCCGCGACTGCTCGAGCCGCGCGTCGGCGTCGCTGCGGTAGAGGTGGTTCACCATCACCGTGAATGGGGTGCCCGACGCCACGTCCACCAACTCGACGACGAGCGGGGCCCGCACGCGGCCGCGGGTGTTGATGTGGTGCAGCTCGTCGGTCGCGACGAGGTCGAAGCGGTCGTCGTTGTACAGGATCATCATCCGGTCGGCACCACCGGTCGTGCCCACCACCCGGGCGTAGTCCGCACCGGTCGCGGCCTCTGCCCCGGTCTCGAGCGCGTCGGCCCATTCGGCCATGATCTCCGTGAACCCCCACACGTCGACCGCCCCGAAGTGAAGCCCCATGTGATGAGCAATGGTATCGGGATGCGCATCGCCGCTCTCGGTGTTCCAGCCGACCACGGTCACCGTCTGCGCCGAGGCGGTGACGGCGGGCCCGATGAGCACCGCGAGCAGGATGGGTACGACCAGCCGGTGAGGCACGATCACGTCCACGTGAAAGAGACGGTGCGTTCCGAGATCAAGTATGCGACGCGGGCGTTGTTGTGAAAAGTGAAAAGTGAAAAGAGTGTGAGCTGTGCGCTGTGAGTTGGGCCGACCGGGATCCCGCAGCATCACCGCTTTTCACTTTTCACCTTTCACTATCCCCTGTACCCTGCACCCTGCACCCCCTTGCACCTTGCCCCTTGCCCCTTGCACCCATCGTCCCGAAACCTCCCGACCATCCCGTCCGTACGCCCAGCTATGACCCTCCCGACGCAGCCGGATCTCTCTCTTGCCTCCGACCGCGAGGTCGTGAGCCACGCACGCGCGGGGCTCGACGATGCCTTCGGCGAGCTCGTGCGCCGGTACCGTGACCGTGTGGTCGCCGCCGCGCTCCGCATCGTGCGTCATCCGGAGCGAGCGGAGGATCTGGCACAGGAGACGTTCGTCAAAGCCTTCGGCGCGCTCGACGGCTATCAATCCGAACGTCACCTCGAACCCTGGCTCCTCACCATTGCCAACAACGCTGCTAACGACTACGTGCGCCGCGCTCGGCCCGACTCGCCGCTCTCCACGATGGCGTACACCCCCACCCGTCTCGATCGCGATGCCGCGCGGGTCGGCGCGGACGAATCCGGTGAAGCGCCGGCCGTGCGCGCACCGGCCGACAGCCGCGCGCAGGAACTCCAAGAGGCCCTGAACGGCCTCCGGTGGGATCTGCGGCAGTGCGTCATCCTGCACCACCTCGAGCACCGCTCCCACGCGGAGATCGCGCGGATCATGCAGGTGCCCGTGGGGACGGTGAAGAGCCGGCTGGCGCGGGCGCGGGAACAGCTGCGAGCCATGGTCAGCGTGAAACGTGAAACGGATGTGAGCGGTAGCGGATTCGTGAAACGTGAAAGGTGAAACGTGAAACGATGGTTTTGGTATCATGCCGTTGTACGTTGCACGTTGTACGTTGTACGTCCCCTGCACCCTGTACCCTTCTTGCGCCCGTTTCGCCCGACAGTATCCCGACCCTCACCACGTAGGATCGCCCCAATGACCCGACTCCGTGCCGCCGTATGTGCGATCGTCCTTGCCTCGGTCTCCGCCAGCGTTGCCCACGCGCAGTCGGCGCCGGAGGCCGAACCGGCACAGGTGATGATCCTTGGCTCCTTCCACTTCGCGAACCCCGGACGGGACATCGTGAAGGTGGAGGTCGCCGATGTCCTTTCGGACGCCAAGCAGGCCGAGATCCTCGCGGTGGTTGAAACGCTCGCGCGCTTTCGGCCGACGAAGATCGTGATCGAACACCGCCCGTCGACCGCGTCACGGATCGACAGCCTCTACGCCGCCTATCGCGCGGGGCGGCACGAACTGTCGCGCAACGAGTCGCAACAATTGGGCTTCCGGCTGGCGGCGCGGTTCGAGCACCCGCGTCTCTATCCGATCGACGAGTTCGCCGATTCCCCCTTCGAGGCCATGCTCGCGTACGCAGAAGAACACGACCCGGCCTTCCTCGTGTTCTTCGAAGAGGAGATGGCGCGGATCGCCGCGGAGTCCAATCGCCGGCAGCGGGACCATACGATCGGCGAGATTCTTCGGCTCGGCAACGACCCGAAGAACCTGATGGCGGACCACGCGGTGTACCTGCGTTTTGCGCGGGTCGGTGCGGGCGACACGTTCATCGGCGCCGAAGTGGCGGCGAAGTGGTACGAGCGCAACATCAGGATCTTCGCCAACCTCCAGCGGATCACGGAACCCGGCGATCGCCTCTTGGTGATCTACGGCACCGGGCACGTGCCGATTCTGCGGGAGCTGGTGACCTACGAACCCGGCATGACCCTGGTCGACCCGTTGGAGTACTTGCCGTAGCGGCTAGGCGGTGCGCGCAACGCGCAACGTACAACGTACAACGGAGCTGGACCCCATCGTTGCGACCGGGTGCATGGTACAAGGTGCAAAGTACGAGGGGGTTCGTTCCCGTCGGGCTACACCGGTCGGAACAGCTCCTCCAGCCGCAGCGTGAACGCTTCCTCCGCCTCCCCGGGTTGCCAGGACACCGTCTCCCACTCGACGATCGGGAGCGCAACCTCGGGTGTCCACACCTCAATGCAGCGCCGGTCCGGATCGACGATCCAGTAGGTGGCGACCCCGACTTCCTGATACAGCCGCCGCTTGGTGAAGCGGTCCGCTCGCGCGGTGGAGGGGCTCAAGACCTCGATCGC
>JBDHJO010000145.1:0-7342 GCA_039586875.1 Gemmatimonadota bacterium
CCCGTTTCTCGATTACCGCACGGCGTTCAACCGCGACCCGGTGCCCATCGCCGCGGTCGGGGTGGTCCAGGATACCGAGCAACTCGAGGCGGTAGGGTGGGCGGAAGTGCAGCGGATCGAATGGATTCCTTCCGGGGACGCACCGTAGGCCTAGTCCGAATGCAGGAACGCCAACGCCGATTCCGTCAGTCGGCGGCGCAATGCGCGACGTCCTCCCACAATGGCGTAGTGTGACAACGCATCCGTGAGGAGTGCCTCACGTGCCGCCGCATTGGTCATGAACAGCGTCCACTGCAGTGCAGCCGATGGATCCCGATGGGCGATCTCCGCCCAATGGTGCCGAGCGCGAGCCAGGAACGTCTCGTGAATGGCGTGGTTCGCCTCCCTCGCCAGCGATCCGACGGTCATTTGGGCACCCGTCGATGCGCGCAGTGCGAGCACCACCGGTCGAAACCGGTGCAGTGCCTTCACCAGCGTATCGACGTATGCCCTGACGACGCCTTCGAGGCCGGCCTCCTCGGGCAGGCTGTCCAACGCGCGCACCAGTCCATCGCGCACATCTTCGAAGACGGCGAGCCCCAACTGGCCCAGCACCGCATCCTTGGAGGGGAATCGGGCGTAGAGTGCGCCGATAGAGATGTCGGCCTCGGCGGCGATTGTCTGCATCGTGATCCGATCGAACGGCTGCCGCTCGAGCAGCCGTGCCGCTGCCGTCAGCACGCGCTCGCGCGTGGCGCGAGCCCGATCCTGCCGGTCGATCATCCACTCGGGGAGCTCACCGCGCTCCCCGAGTTCCGTCACACGTCGCCACAGAGGTCCAAACCGCATGGTCAGCCGTGTGGCGGGAGGAATGAAAAGTGGATCAGCATGGCCACGAACACCGTTTGACAGATCCCCGTGACGGTGATCAGCAACCGATCGATGCGTCGCACCTCGGACCTGCGACGCCACGATGCAATCCCGACCATGAGCAGGAGGACGGTGCACGCTCCGATTGCCCATGGCAGCCATAGCAGCGTCGCCAGGTTCTCCGGGAGGCCATAGGCGAGCTGCACCGGGTCCCGCATCGCAATCGCGTTGAACCGAGCGAGGAAGCCGAACCCGAAGAAACAGGTCACGCCCACTGCGGCGGCCGAGAGGGACACGCCGACCCATGCGAGCCCGCTTCGCATCGGGCGGGCCCGCCGCCGCCACATCGTCACCACGGCGGAGAGTACCCACACCATCGCGGCGATGATCGGCAGGCCGATCGCCCACGACATCACCTCGTTCAGCACCGACGGCACCATGACGCCGCGCAGGCGGCGATAGGTCGCCGGGAAGCGCGCACCATTGAACGTCTCGGCGGCATGCACGGCGTCGATCCTGCCCGACCCATTGCGTTCGAACACCATGGTCCCGACTCCGTCGACGCTTGCGAACCGGTCGCCCGCCACACGCCCGTAGCGACGCCGCTCCCCCGATTCCCACCGCGTGAGGTAGCCGTCGTCATCCACGCCGATCGTGTGCTGGAACAGGAAATGACCAGGAAAGCTCTCGTAGCTTCCCCTCGCGGCCCGCCCGAGCAGATACGTGCCGCGATACTCCTCGAGATCATCGGCGGCGATCGGCCCGGGCATGGATGCCGCTTCGGCGTCGGGAATACCCAGCCCCTTGGCGAATTCGTCCAAGACGGCTGCGCCGAACCGAGACGACCCGCCGGTCGTCACCACGAAGAGCCCGGCCGAGGCCTCCGGCACGATCGCGAGCAGACTGGTGTACCCCGAACTCCGACCCGCGTGGACGAGCCCGCGATAGCCCGCGATGTCCTGCTCCTGGAGGGCGAGCGCCAGCCCCGGCACGTCGGGGTGGGCGCTCCAGGCCCCCGTCGTCAGGAGTCGTACCGCCTCCTGGCCAATGGTTCCCTCACCACCGTCGAGAATGCCGCGCATGAACCGGCGCATGTCGGCGGGCGTCGTGACCAACCCTCCCGCGGGTGGGGCATGGCGGTAATCGAGCGGGAGTGGGGCACAGCCTGTGTCCGAGCAGTCGTAGGCGATGGCCAGCCGAGCGAGGAGGTCTGGAGGCAACGGTTGGGCAAAGGACGTACTCGTCATCCCGAGCGGGTGCAGCACCAGCGTCGCCACCGCCTCGTCGAACGGCGCACCCACCGCTTGCGCAACCACGAGGCCGGCGAGGGCCGCCCCGTGATTGCTGTATCGAACCTCCCGTCCGGGGGCGCTCGTCCGGCGTGGCATGGCCGTTTGCACGTACTCCGCGAGTGACGTGACCTCCGTGACCGACCGGGCAAACATGCCGACGATTCGATCGTCGAAGCCGGCGGTATGCGTGAGCAGGCCGGCCATGGTCACGGGCTCCGCACCGGGCGCCAGCCGCTCGAGCCACTGCCGTTCGGTCCGGATGTCAGCCGTGAGCGAGAGGCGACCGTCCGCCGCCAGGCGGGCAGCGGCTGCCGCGGTGAACACCTTGGAGACCGAGGCGATCCGGAATACGGTTTCGGCCGTCACCGCGTCGGAGCTATTGCGTGTGCCGATGGTCACGATGGATTCGACGCCGTTGGCGCGGATGACGACGGCGCCTCCCGGAACCCCCATGGAATCGGCCAGCGCCCGCACGCGGGCGGCGACGATCGGCTCTGGGATCTGTGCCGACGCAGCGGACGGAAGGACGAGGGCGACGACTCCGAGCACGACTGGCATCCTGAACATGGACGGCCTCCTGAAACAGAATATGGTTCTGTTTCCTACGGAGATCCAGTCCTGGTGGTTTCAGCCCGTGGATCGAGTCCGGAAAGCCGCCTCCTCGCGGTGCCGCCGCTTCCCCCGTCCGAACCACCGGCTGCCCTGCTAGCTTACGAGCGAGTTGCGGCGCGATCGCCGCCGCCAAGGGGACGGGTCGTCCCAGGATACCGCGACGGAGTTCCAGCTGTGGGCAACGCCAACGAATCGACCGGACCGGACGCCGCCAGAACGCAAGGCCGCGACTTCATTCGCGCCATGGTCGGCCGAGATCAGGAGTCCGGTAAGTACGGGGGCCGCGTGGAGACGCGGTTCCCGCCGGAACCCAACGGGTTCATGCACATCGGGCATGCGAAGTCGTGCGTGCTCAATTTCGGCCTGGCCCGGGAACACGACGGTGTCTGCCACCTCCGGTTTGACGACACGAATCCCGAGACCGAAGACATCACGTATGTCGACGCGTTTCAGGAGGACGTCCGGTGGCTCGGATTCGACTGGGGCGAGCACCTGTACTTCGCCTCCGACTATTTCGAGCAGCTCTACGACTTCGCGGTTCATCTGATCGAACGCGGCAAGGCGTACGTGGACTCGTCCACCGAGGAGGAGATCCGCACCGGACGGGGCACGGTCACCGAACCCGGCACCGACAGTCAGTACCGGCACCGCTCGGTGGAGGAGAATCTCGATCTCTTTCGCCGCATGAAGGACGGCGAGTTTCAGAACGGGGAACACGTGCTGCGGGCAAAGATCGACATGGCGCATCCCAACATGCTGATGCGCGATCCGATCCTCTACCGCATCCGCCACGCCTCGCATTACCGGCGCGGCGACGCGTGGTGCATCTACCCGTTGTACGATTTCACGCACTGTCTGTCCGATGCCGTCGAGCACATCACCCACTCGCTCTGCACGCTGGAGTTCAAGGACAACAACGAGCTCTACGAGTGGGTGTTGGATGCCGCCGACATCCCGAAGCCCCGCACGCAGCAGACGGAGTTCGCGCGGCTGAACCTCGATTACACGGTGTTGTCGAAGCGGAAGATGATTCAGTTGGTCCGGGACGGGCACGTATCCGGGTGGGACGACCCGCGCATCCCGACCATTGCCGGCCTGCGCCGACGCGGCGTCACGCCGGAGGCCATCCGGCGGTTCTGCGAACTGGTCGGGGTCACCAAGACCGACAGCCGTGTCGACATCGAGAAGCTCGAGTTCTGCATTCGTGACGATCTCAACCAGCGCGCGCCTCGCGTCCTCTGCGTGTTGAAGCCGCTCAAGGTGGTGATCACGAACTATCCGGAGGACCAGGTCGAAGAACTCGAGGCGCCGTACTGGCCGCACGACATCCCGAAGGAAGGCTCGCGCACGGTGCCGTTTTCGCGCGAGCTCTACATCGAACGGGACGACTTCATGGAAGACCCGCCCCGCAAGTTCTTCCGTCTGGCACCCGGTCGCGAGGTGCGGCTCCGCTACGGCTACTTCATCACGTGCAACGAGGTGATGAAGGACGAGGAGGGGGAGATCGTCGAGCTCAGGTGTACGTACGATCCGGAGACCCGCGGAGGGGATGCGCCGGACGGACGCAAGGTGAAGGGCACCATTCACTGGGTATCGGCGGCGCACGCGCTGTCGTGTGAGGTCCGGCTGTACGACCGGCTGTTCTCGGCGGCCGATCCGGACGACGTCGGTGAAGACGAGGACTTCACCGCGAGCCTGAACCCGGACTCGCTCGTCGTGCTGTCGGACAGCCGCATCGAGCCCAGTGTCGCGGCGGATCCCGAGGACGCCCGCTACCAGTTCGAGCGGCAGGGGTATTTCGTGCGCGATCCCGATTCGGCGCCGGACCGGCTGGTGTTCAACCGCACCGTCACGTTGCGGGACACGTGGGCGAAGGTGCGACAGAAGGGCTAGCGGCCGTCCAGGTCTTCAAAACTCCGCGCGGATGCTCCCCGTCACCAACCGGCCGATGGGTGGTGCCCCCACAAACTCGATGTGCTGGTTGTCGAGCAGGTTGAGGGCGCTCAGGGTCACCCGCAACTGGGGCGCGAACGAAAGCCGATACCCCACGAGCGCGTCCACGACCGCGTAATCCGGTACGGTCCCGACGTACACCCCGGATCGCACGGGATATTCGTCGACCCACCGCGCACGCGCCTCGACGTTCAGGCCGAGCTCGTTGCAGCGGAAGAGCGCGCTGAACGCTGCCCGGTGCGCCGGCGCGTTGAGCGGGATCGTGTCGGTGACCCCGGCCGTGCTCTCAAACGGGAACTCGTTCGCGCTCACCCAGGAGTAATTCGCGCGCAAGGCGAAGACGGGTGTGAGCATGGCGCTGACCTCGACGTCGCTGCCCCAGTAACTCACGCGTCCGAGGTTGCGGTACGTGACCAGGATGTCCCACGGGTCCAGAGCCTCCTGCGGCGTGACGGTCGCCGCCGGGATCGCGCCGATCAGGCTCGCCAAGGCCGCGGCCGTGTCCGCCGGTGCCCCGATCCCGACCAGATAGTCGCGCAGATCGCCCTCGTGGAAGAATGCGCTGGGCGTTTCCACGCGTTCGGCACCGACAAAGTTGTTCTTCCACGCATGATAGACGTCGATACCGAAGGAGAACCGCTGCGCCAGCACGCCGCGATAGCCGATTTCGATGACATTCTCGATGGTCGGCTCGAGCGTCGGGATGTCGGCGACATCGCTCACCGGGGCGAACGTGCCCGTCCCGATGTTGAGTTTTGCCAGCACGGTACGGACCTCGGCACTCGTCGGCGGCGGGACCGGGGAGAGATCCACGCCTTGCGCGGCGGCGAGTTGCACGACGGTCGGCCACAGGAGGGTGACGTCCAGCGGGAGATACGCCTCGCCGCCGCCCAACGCTGCCGGAGTGTACGGCGACCGCATGCAGAGTCCACCGTCACAGTTGCGACGGAAGGAGAATCCCGATGTCGGCACGCCGACGAGTCGCACGGTCGTGGGAACCGGCGTGGGCAACGTGCCGCCGACGATGTCCAGGAAGAGGTTGTTCGTGGTGGGCGTGCTGAACGCGCGGTTGTAGGTCAGGCGTGCTGTGTGGTCCCGCGTGGGCTTGAACACGAGGGCTGCACGCGGTGAGAACACCGGGTTGCTCAGGCGGTTGTGGTAGTCGCCGCGCGCCGCGAGCACGAGTCGCAACGCGGGGGACACGTCGACCTCCGCCTGCACGTAGGCGCCCGCCTCGTTGATGACGTCATCGTCCTCGTTGCGCCCGGTGACCGTTCCCTCGGTACGCGGTACCGTACGCTGGACGTCGAGGCCGTAGGTCAGGTTGGTCCTGTTGCCGATGAGGGTCCCATGCTGGATCTGCGCCACGAACATCCGGGACTTGTCGACGATGCTGTCCCCGGTTCGCAGGAGATACGTGTCGCCGGCATCGCTGAGCTTGGCGTAGACCTGACCGAAGAAGCGGCCGATCCGCGTGCGCACCTGGGCGTACGACGATCGCCAGTCTTGCACCTGTGCAGCGCCGAGAGGGGTGAGGTCCACGTTGGAGAAGGCATGGTTCACACCGACGGCCGCGACCACCGATGCATCGTCCGTTGGTTCGACGTCGATCCGCACCTCGCCGCTTGCGCGCTCGACGCTCGTATCCCGGGCGAAGGCTTCCTGCGGGTCGTCGTACGGCCAGTCGCGGCCCCGCAGGTACTGCCCGGACACCTTGATCGCCACCTGGTCGCTCAACCGATTGGCATGGCGAAGCTGCCCGTGCACGATGCTGCGTTCGCCGCCACTCAGCGTGAGGGTTGTCCCTGGATCGTGCAGCGGCGACCGCGAGATGATGTGCAACACGCCGTTGGCGGAGTTTGGACCGTACAGGGCTGACCCGGGACCGCGTACGACTTCCAGCCGCTCGATGTCTTCGTCGGTCAGCGGGATGAAGTTGTAGACGTTGATCCTGAGGGACGGGACGCTGACGTAGCGATTGTCGGCGAGCGCCATCATGGCGCCCGAGGCGGCATTGTTGAAGCCGCGGGACACCACTTCGTGCTGCGAGATCCCAGTAGTGGCGACCTGCATGCCCGGCACGGCGGACACGTGGTCGACCGCGGTGAGGGCGGGACGCTCCGTTACGGTGGTCTGGTCCACGACCGTGACCGCTGCCGGCGCATCGAGCGCCTTTTCCTCGGCCCGAGAGGCGGAGATCACGACGGGATCGAACACGACCGGGAGTGCCACCAGCCGGAGGCTGATGGTACGTGGCTCGCCGGCGGCGAGTGCGATGTCCTCGTGCGTGTGCGGGCGGTAATCGAGGCGGCGAACGACCAGGGTGTAGCGCCCCGCGGGTGCAACGAGCGAGAAGTCGCCGGTGGATGTGGATATCGTCGCCGCCGTAACGGTCCCGTCCCGCCGCAGCTCGATCGAAACGCCATCCAAGGCGCGCCCGGACACGGAGTCCGTGACGGAACCGGACAGCGTCGCCTGTTGTCCGCCCGCGAGGGAGCTCCATGCGAGCAGCATGATCGTGCCGGCTGTTGCCGATCGAACGAGACACAAGCGGGAGAGTGCGCGTCGCATCATGCCTCCAGGAGACTGAGCGAAAACCTACGAAGCGTCCAGAATCCGCTGCCGCTGTCCAGCCG
>JBDHJO010000146.1:0-8112 GCA_039586875.1 Gemmatimonadota bacterium
GTTGCGCGCCAGCACGGTCTCGAATGCTTCGCGCGCCTCCGAACCCTGGTACTTCTCGAGCAGCAGATCACCCGCCTGCACGAGCGCCTCGAGATTGTCGGGGTCTTCCCGGATTGCCTGATCGTAGGCGCGCACGGCATCGCCGTAGAGGCGCCACTCCGACGCACCGAGATACTGCACGGCGGTGGCGACGGCAGCAATCTCTTCGGACGTGAGATTCCGGCTGCGATTGTAGAACCCTACGAAGCCCTCGAATGCCGCGTGGGCCTCCGCACGACGACCGGTCTCGTGCCAGAGGATGGCGAGGTTCAAGCGCGCGTCCGCGCTGTCCGGCGCATTCGCCGACCCGGCCCGTTGGAACGCAGCCTCCGCGACGTCGAGGGCGCCGGTGCGCTTGGCGACTTCGCCTCGCACGTTCGCGACCTCCGCCGATGTCGGGTGGCGATCCTCGTAGCGTTCTGCCGCCTCCAGCGCATCGTCGTACCGACCAACGGCGGCGTACGCCCGGATCAGCAGCCGGACGTCATCCGGTGCGTCGGCACGGCGCAGCGCGCGAATGGCATCCTCGTAACGGCCCTCGACGTACGCCGTGCGTGCCCCATCGATCGCCTGGCCGGAAGCAGCCGGTACGCCGGTGGTGCAGAGTGCGAGCACACCCATCACGATCGTCCGGCCGGTCATGATTCGTTCCGACCTTCCCGCTCACGGATGTCGCGGTTCGTGCGCGCCAGTGACAGGAGCAGGGTCTCGAGATCCTGTTCGTAGGCCAACGAGTCCATGGCGGCCTTCTGGGCGCGCAGCGTTGCCGTGCTTCATAGAGGGCCAACAGCGCCGGATCGTCCGTGACCGGCACAGCCGCCGTCGTGGCGGCGAGATACCAGCTGTGTGCGCGCGCGCCGTCACCTGATGGCAAGTCAGGCTCATGGACGCCCTCCCCGTCACCGTTGTCGTCGATCAGCGCGTGCTCCGTCAGCAACCGATTCTCCTGATCGTAGGCCCGGGCGACCTCGTGACGGGCATACTCGAAAGCTTCCAACACCGACACGCGGTCGTTCTTGTCCGTGTCTGCCTCTTCGCTCGTGAGGGCTGTGATGAAGTACTCCCCAAACCGACTCTCATATCGCTCCGTGCCGGAGCGTGTCGCCGTGATCACGATGCGGCGCTCGGCAGACAACGCGCCGACCCAATCACCGCTGGCCGTCGTGAGATTCACGATGACGACCTCCTGGGTCGCGAACCGTCGGAGATCGGCGGCCATGTCCGCGGCGGTGATGTCCGGGCCGGGAAGATTGAGTTTCGGTGTTCCGCCCGTGGTACTGCCATGCCCGATGAGCACGACGAACAGCCGTGCCTGCGGTTCGATGCGCTCGGCGAGATCGGCGAGCGCGGCACGGACGTGCTCCCGAGTCGATCTCCCACCGATGCGCTCGTCACGCTCGGGATTCTCGGCGAGATACACGACATGGTCGGCCGGAATCTCGAGGTCATCAACGACGGCCGTCACCAGTGCGGTGCCCCAATCGTGGAACCGCTCCACGTAGGCGGGTTCCCCGCCGATGCCGCTCACCACCGCCACGTACGTCTGTGCTCCGCCCGCCACAGGGAGCAGCAGGCCGAGTGCGGTGAACCAGATGATGCGCGTCATGCGAGCCCCCGCTGGCGACGGTACGTCCACTCGGCCGCCAGGAACGCGAGGAGCGCGATGAGGAGAATGGGCATGTCCCAGAGGTCTCGCTCCTCCCGTACGGTCGTGCCGCTCTCGGTGAAGCTCACGTCTTCCGGGAGGGTCTCTACGGATCCGAGATCGTAGTACCGGCCGCCCGTTTCCTCGGCAATGCGCTCGAGCGCGTCCTGCTGCAACTCCGCGTTCCGAAACTCGGATCCGAGGTCCCCGGACTCCACGTACATGACGTCGGCACCGAGCGGGGCACCGCTCTGCGCCGCATCGACATGCACCTCGTAGCGTCCGTCCTGGTTGGGAACGATCGTGGCACGGTATTCGCCATCCCGTTGCACCGACCACTCGAGGGGAACGGACGACTCCGACCCGTCGGGCGCCACGATCCTGGCATCGACGTCTGCGCCGTTGACGCGAATGTATCCGGAGTCGGATACCTCCGCCGTGATCGTAACGGGGGTGCCGGACTCGACCAGGTCCACGTCCGCGGTCGCGGTCACGTGGTTGGGTACGTCCTCGACGAGCCACCTGAGCAGTTGCCGCCAGAGGGTCTCATGCGTCTGGTCCTCGAGGGGGATGTCGGCATGCATCTGCCAGAGCCAGGTGTCCTGTACTGCGAGGACGGCGGCGCGACCGCGTCCGTACCGGTGGTACGCGAGAGCAGGGACAGGGTCGTCGAAGCCGTCACCGGTTGCCTCGAGGAGCGCGCTCGCGCCCGGTTTCAGCTCGCGGATGCGGTTCACGGCCGACAGTGCCGGCAGCGAGCGCCATCGATCCTCCAGCGCATCGTCAGCCGTGCCAAGCTGCGTCACGGGATGCGTGGCGCCGAAGGCGGTGGGCCGAATCCGCACCGGTGCGAAGAACGAATCCCCCTCGATGGGACGACGCTCCAGAACTACCGGAAGGGCATCGGCGAGTGGTGTGCCCGCATACCCTCCTTCGGCAAATGACCGGCGGCCGCCCAGGGCGAGGAGGCCACCGCCGCGCCGCCCCACGAAGTCCGCCAGCATCCGGAGCTGATCGTGCGTGAAGAATGAGGCCTCCACCGTACCGAGAACCAGACCGTCGTACCGGAACAGCTCCTCGCGGGTCGTGGGGAATCCCTCGACCAAATCATCCTCGTCATCGACATCGATGGCGTAGAACTTCTCGTCTGCGGTTCGTTGGAGCACGACCACGCGCACGTGCTCGTCGTCTTGAACGGCACGCCGAAGGAACTTCACCTCGAAGCGCGGTTCACCTTCGAAATACAGGATGCGGGGGCGCCGGTCCTCGACGACGATCAACGCCGCGAGCTCGTTGTTCGCGGTGACGGCCTCGCCGTCCCGCGGATCGATGCGGAAGCGGAGGGAGCGGGGTCCCGGCTCGTCGACCGTGAAGTGCACGCGCGCGGTCGTGACGTCCCCGTCTCGGGGCAGGTCAACCGGTGTGGTCGTCAGAATCCTTCCGGCGTCCTCGACGACCAGTTCGACGTCAGTGCCGCCGTAGCCGGATTGCGTGAGTTCGACGTCCACGGCAATTGCCGATCCGGCGAGTACCCGCCCGGGTGCGGACGCCCGCCGCAACGCGATGTCGCGTGCGTACCTGCGATCACCGACCCCGACCGTGTACACCGGCACACCGTCCGACTGCAGCTGGAGGATGCTCTGCGCGGTCTCTCCACTCGCGCCGTTCTCGGCACCGTCGGTCACGACGATCAGTCCGGCGAGCGGAACGCCCCCCAGCTCGCGCCGAGCCATGTCGAGTGCGCGGCCGAGATCGGTCCGGCGTCCGGAGAAATCCAGCTCGGTGGAGTCGTTCAGCCGCCGCGCGGTTTCCGAGAAGCGGAAGAAGCGCAACTTGAAGCGCTCGGCGAGGGCCGAGACCAGTGGGGAGGTAGGCGAGCCGAACGCCTCCAGGACCCGCTCCGCCCGCGACGCGTCGCCACCGTCGGTAATCTGCATCGACCGGGAGTCATCCACGAGAATGCCGAGGAAGTTCTCCTGCGGCACGACGGTCGCCACGATCAGCATCGGGCGCAGCAGGCAGAATCCCAGAATCCCCACGGCCGCGACTCGCAACATCGAGAGCACGATGCGGTCGCGGCGGTCCAGGCGACCCCCCGTTCGTCGGTAGAGCAGGACGGCCGGCACAGCGACGGCAATGGCCAGGACCAGCACCACGACGGCAGGCCACGGGGGGGCGAACGCAAACTCGCCCCGCTCGAACACCACGGGCCGGTACTTGAACAGCAGTTCGAACAGTCGCTCGAGCACGCGTCTAGTGGCTCATGCCGTAGATGATCAGGTTCACGCCCAGTTGATAGGCGAAGTTCGAGTATGGCAGCGGATACCAGGGGTCATCTGCCCATTCCCAGGCATCGCCAAGATCGGTGTTCCAGTTGATCACGACCAACAAACGGCCGTCATCGTCGTGAATGCCGCGCAGGGCCGGCGTGAAGCCGTCCCGCTCCCAGGTGGGGGCTCCGTTGACACCGCGTCCCCGCGCGGGAACCTGCACGATCTCCTCAATATCATAGAACGCGTGCAGGAGCGGGTGGTCGAGCGGGATATCCTCGATTGCAAACTCCGGCAGCACCCGACGGATCTCCGATTCGAAATTGGCCCATTCCCGGGAGCCCCAGAAATCATCGATGACCAGGAGACCGCCGGCAAGCAGGTAACTACGGAGTCCCCGCACCTCCGCCGGGGTCAGCTGCATGTAGCCCACCTCCAGTGCGTACAGAAGCGGGTACTGCCGCAGGCGGGGGTCGTCCAGACGCACAGGGTGCTCAAACGCATATGCGTCGATGTTCGTGAGGTGACGGAGGCCGATGACGAACTGCCGATCGGCTTTCGGGAAGTCGACGGACCAACTGCCGAACCGCCCCCGCCGGAATCCGCTGTAGATGGCACGGGTGAAGTAGAATGCCCGCTCGGGTGGGGCGATCGTGTCCAATACCACGTCGTCCTGGGCGATCAGCGGCGAGGGTGACGTTGACGCACCGAGCCCGGCGAGCAGCGCGGCAGTGCCGAGTACTGTGCGGTGCAGGGGAGCCTCCGTGTCGGCGCGACGGCCTGCGGGTTGCTGAGGGGTCTCTCTAAGGAACACCACGACGGGCGCCCGGTTCCACCTACGAAAGCGGGCGGGACCTGGTGCCCCGCCCGCGCCGCACTCGGCTACCGCCCGCGGCGGTGCGTCACTGCTGGCACTGCCCGTACGGGTCGGGTTTCGGCTTGTCGACCACCACCCGATGGTCGAGGTTCGCCACGCGATCCGTGACATCCATCACGAGCTGCCCGACGCGCGCCATCTTGTCGTAGGCGATGTATTGGGGCTCATCCGTGAGGCGGTGATAATCCGGGTGATCCCCGGTCGAGAAGAACACGATCGGTATGCCCCAGCGGGCGTAGTGATAGTGATCGCTGCGGCAGTAGTAGTTCTCCGGATGGCCATCGGCGTCGTACTGGTAGTCGAAAGTGAACCCGTGTCCACCCTCGGTGTTGGCGGTTTCCACGAGGTCCCCCAGCTCGGTCGACAGGCGACGCGAGCCGATCAGCTGCATGTACCCGGGGCCGCCGTTCTCGATGTCCGCCGCCATGCCTCGTCCCACCATGTCGAGGTTGAGCGCGGCGACGATGGCGTCTCGGTCGACGGTTGGGTTCTCCGAGAAGTGTCGGGCGCCGAGGAGGCCCTTCTCCTCAGCCGTATGCCAGACGAACAGGATCGACCGTTTCGGCCGCTCCTGCCGCAGCGCGAACGCCTCGGCGACCTCGAGGACGGTGATCGTACCCGAGCCGTCATCGTCAGCCCCGTTGTACACAGAATCCAGGCGCGCGGGCCGGAGGGCGCGCAGGGAGTCGATCGTCGTCTGAATCTCCGTCCGCTGG
This sequence comes from Gemmatimonadota bacterium, assembly GCA_039586875.1. Lineage (GTDB taxonomy): Bacteria > Gemmatimonadota > Gemmatimonadetes > Gemmatimonadales > GWC2-71-9 > JAOTVV01. The sequence continues at coordinate 5,548 of JBDHJO010000146.1, forward strand.
GCGTCGCTGATCGCACCGCGCCGTCCTGCAGCGGGTGCACCGGGACCGCGGGTGACCTGCAGTGTAGCCCACAGCGAGTCGTGATCGACCGGCCGGGGCGCCAGCCCATCGTGATCGTTGTGTGCGCCGATCGCGACGTATTCGTTCCGCAGCTCGGGATCGCTGCCGCGCAGGATGGCAACAACGTTACGTGCGGGGTATTCGGCGGGAGACTCATCAACCGCGACCACGCCGGTCACCGATATCCCCGTTGTCCCGACGTCGGCTTCATCCAACGGCCGGCCCAGGAACGTCTCGGCAGCGCTCGACGTGATGAGCAGGGCCACGGGTCGATCGTCCGTTGCCTCGTCGGCCCCCGTGTCGAGCAGGGTCTGCGGTTGTGTGAAGTACCTGATGAACTGCGGTGGCATCCTGTCCAGAGAGGTCACTGCGATCCCGGCTGCCCCTGGGTACCGCTCGATCCCCGCCAGGCTCATGCCGCCCTGAGCGGGGGGTGGTGAGACGATTACCAGGCGCCCGGTGTACTGCTCGGGGGTGAGGACGGCCTCCGGATCGCCCAGGACCCCACCGTAGATCGCCTGGGCGTCGTCGAATGTGCCGAACGATCTTACCGGAGCACTACCGAAAGCCGGCAACGGGACCCAATCGGATCCAAATGCGAACGTCGTCCCACCCGCGGCGAGTGTGGCGGAGGTGTCGGGGGCGCGGGTGAGGAGCGGCACGGTCTGGAAGAAGCCGCCGTCCTCGCCGGCCGGCTCCAGCCCGAGCGCCTCGGCCTGCGCCGCGAGATAGGCAGTTGCCTTGTAGTTCCCAAGGGTGCCGGCTTCGCGTCCGAGCATCGAGTCGTCGGCGTACGCGAAGAGCCGGGCACGCAGGTCGGCAGCGGTGATCTCCGGGTTCGGGCCCACGGGAGCATCCGCGGTTGTGGGTGGTGCCGATGCCGAGCAGGCTGACACGATGCCGGCGACAACGACCGGAAAGATTCTGGTTGTGTGCAAGACGTCCTCGCAGTGCAGGTGGTGGGTTACGAGTGAAACACTGGTTTATACGGATCGGTCCTGTCGAGAGTTTGCTAGTCCGCAATCCCCCCGCGTACCGCCAGGCGGAATCGGACGATCGACGGCACGTCGAGCTCGTCTCGAACGACGGCCCAAACATAGTCGCCGCGGGCGACCGGCTCCGGTGAAGTGCGGAATCCCGCAGGGGCGCGGACGAATCCGAGGTAGGTACCGTCCGCCTCGAAGACGTCGAACGCGGCGGGTTCCCGGAAGCGGAGCACCGGTCTGCCGGACCGTTCCTCCTCCTCGCGTGCCTCGGCTTCGGTCATGATCGGCACGCCGGTTTGCGATAGCTGGACCCAAATGCGTCCGTCTTCACCAGCGAAGAGACCCGTGAACGGCGGCTTGGCGTCGGGAATGGGCGGGCCGTTCCAGCGCCACCCGGGGTACTGACGCCGCAGGCCCTCGGTGACGCGTCGCTCGTGCTCCTGTTTCTCCGCAGCGAGGACGGGCACAGGTTCCCACCGGCGTTCGATGCGCAGGACGGTGTCACCTGCCCGGTACAAGTCGATTCGATAGTCGGTGCTCAGCGCTCCGATGAAGTATCCGAAAGGACTGAACGAGAACGAAGTACTTGGGCTGAATGGCACGTCTCGAGAACTGGAGGAGCCCTCGCGTTGCGCAGTAAGCGCCGGTGCCTCGAAGTCCCACGTCGGCGCTGCCAGCGTGTCGAGCACCTCGCCCGCCATGTTGGTGCGCGCTAGACCGTAGGTCCACTCCCACGGTGGAAGTCCGGACTCCATCAAGATCATGGGGTAGCTATAGCCGGCCGTGTCGACATAGTACCGGTGGTTCGTGCTCCAACCGCCACGGTAAGGCCACCCACCCGCCGGCGCACCGTCCGGCCCGAACACGGCGATTCGGGCATTCCCTGGGTCTTTCACGATGACCCGACCGTCCGGGAGGATGGCAATCGCGTCCGGGTTCTTGTACTCCCCAGGTCCCCCACCGTCCCGGCCGACGTCGTAGAGGTGGATGCCATCAGGTCCGTAGGCTCGCACCACGGGGACCTGCCGATCTAGCACGTAGATCGTCCCGTTTGCCGCGACGGCCAACTGGGTAGGGTTGCCGAGGATGTACTCGTCATCACCTTCCAGCGCGCCGATACTCACCTCTGCCACGAGGTCGGCGGTGTTTCCCCACATGCTTCCGCTGAGGGTCCGTACGGTGATGGTATCGCCGGTGGTGTCGATCGCGATCTCGAGTTGGGATGGATCAGGGCCGCCGGATCCGCAAGCGGCCAAGAGGGCGCAGCTGGCGAAGACGCATGAGAGGGTCCCGGGGAGTCGCGGCATCAGTTCCTCGTGATGGAATTGGTATTCGGAAGATCAGACGAGCCACGCCCCGGGAAGGTTTCCCAGACATCCTCATCGAGTAGGTATGTCCAACCCTCGGGTCAGTTCGGGACCGGTTCCTCGCTCTGATCGGCGGCGACCCTCGCCGACTGCGGCAATAGTGTGTGAAGCAGGCGGACCATCTCAAGGTTCCCTGCCAAGTGCGCGGTAAA
>JBDHJO010000011.1:0-49127 GCA_039586875.1 Gemmatimonadota bacterium
TCGAGGATCGAGGTCGCGGTCCGAGGACCCACGACGGCCAGGCCCGGGTTGCGAGCCCGCACATGGCGGGCCATGCGCTCTGCGAACGCCTGTCCCGAATCCAGCGGCAGCTCGTCATGGACGATCGGCGTCACAGCGACCCGCGTTGGTGCAGCTGCCGTACGCTCCTGTGTGGCGAGCGCGACGGGCAGGAGGGTGAAGCCGATCCATATCGCGACCAGTGCGAGCAGACTGCGCCAGGTCATCGTGCCCCGAGGTGCGGCAGCGAATCCAGGACTGCGACGAGGGCCGATCGCGCCAACCCGTCGATCGGCGAGGCGGGCTGTTCGTCTACCCGGACCTCCTCGACACCCGCCGCCGACTGCCAACGCACCTCCCCTGTGGTGCCGTCGAAGAACCGCAACTCCACGATGACACTCGAGACGGCCGGTCCCAGTGTCGTCGAGCCGTGCGTCAGCCATGCGCATGACGAGGGTGCTCTCGGGGGTGTCACCGGCCCGCTCGTCGTCCAAGTAGAGTGCCCAAGCATAGGTGAGGCCTTCGGCGATCAGCAGAGCGGACGCTTCGTCGGGGGCGACAAGGGTCAAGTCTGGGGACGTGTAACGAAGCGCGGTCAGGACGCGGTCGGTCATGTCGTGCGTGTCGTCGAGTGAGAGTTGCCACTCGAAGAACGGCAGGACGGCGACGCTCTGCACGCTGCCGGGCGTGAACGCGGGATGGACTGTTGGCGTGGCGACTGGCCGGGTGCTGCAGGCTCCGGTGACGAGCGCCATCCCGAGGAGGACGAATGCCCAGCGCATGCTACGAGGGATCGTCGATCACGAACCGGCGCAATGCGCGCACATGGTCGGGGGTGGTGCCGCAGCAACCCCCGATCACCGCAACCGGCACCTCACGCAACGCGCGGGCACCCCGGGCGTAGGGCTCCGGGCCATCCGGATAGACCACCGTGCCGTCCCTGCTTTCGGGGAGACCGGCGTTGGCCTGGATGATGAGCGGGAGGGCGGTGTGCGCATGGAACGCGCGGGCGATGTCGATCATCTGCTCGATGCCGCTGCCGCAATTCGAGCCGGCCAGATCGGCGCCGGCCGCGGCCAAGCGCTGGGCTGCGACCTCCACCGAATTCCCCATGATCGTGTAGAACCCTCTTGGGGTCGGGTCGAACGTCAGCATGGCGGCGACGGGAATGTCCGGACTGGCGCTCTTGGCCGCTTCCACAGCCAGCACCGCCTCCTCGATGTCGACCATCGTCTCGACGAAGATGCAATCCACTCCCGCCGCGATCAGATGCTCGCACTGTTCGTCGAAACTCGCCCGCACCTCCGTCGGTTCGACGTCGCCGTACGGTTCGAGTAGCCGTCCACACGGGCCCACGGATCCGGCGACATAGGCGCGCTGCCCGACTACATCACGGACGATCTCCACCGCATCACGGTTGCAGCGTTCGACGTTGGTGCCGAGCCCCGCCGACTGGAGCTTCAGGCGCGACGCGCCAAAGGTGTTCGTCTCGACGATGTCGGCTCCGGCCGCGAGATACGCCGCGGCAACGTCGCGTAACACCTCGGGACGCTCGAGGGTGATGCGCTCTGGTGGCGCGCCGGGCTCGAGTCCGCGGTCGAGGAGCATGGTGCCCATCGCTCCATCGGCAATGAGGGGCATGGCTTCGCGGATACGCTCAAGGAGTGGCGGTAAATCAGCCACTGACCATGTCCCGCACGAGATCGACGGCGTTGGCGGCATCGAACCCATATGCATCCGCGCCGATGTCGGCGGCGAATTCCGGCGACACCGGAGCCCCGCCAACGATCGTCTTGATGTCGCTGTCGGGCCCCTCGGCCTTGAGCCGGTCGACGACCTCCCGCATGACCGGCATCGTCGTCGTCAAGAGCGCCGACATGCCGATGAGTCGTGCGCCCTCGGCCTTCGCGGTATCGACCATCCGCTCCGGAGCGACGTCGTTGCCGAGATCGATGACCTCGAATCCGGCACCGCGCAGCATGATGCCCACGAGGTTCTTGCCGATGTCATGGAGGTCGCCACGCACCGTGCCGATCACTACCTTCGGCCCGGTCGCGATGCCGTCGCGCTCGAGCAACGGCTTGAGGGTAGCCATGCCCGCGTACATCGCCTTGGCGGCCAGAAGGACGTCTGGCAGGAAGATCTCGTGTATACGGAAGCGATCGCCGACCACGTTCATGCCGGCGATGAGCCCGTCATCGAGCACGGTCTTGGGCGGCACCCCTTGGGCGAGCGCGTCCTTTGTCAGCGCACCGGCCTGTTGGTGGTTCCCGGCGATCACTGCAGTGGTGATGTCGGCGAGTATGGTCATACGGACGCTCTCTTCTGATCGGGCGTGCGGCGGCGCAGCTCCCGCAGGCGGTCGCGGCAGGTGAATGTCTCGCAGGTTGTGCAGACGTCGTACGTGGGCGCGAACTCGTGGGCAGCCAATGGGCCCGCGACGAGCACGCCCGAAACGGACTTGAGTGGCTGCATCAGACAGCTCTCGGTCAGCGTGATGCCGACGGTCTCGGGGCGCAGTGCGGCAAACAGCGTGCGCTGTCCGGTGACGTGCCAGCCGCAGTACCCGGGGCTGTAGCGCAACACCCTTCCGTCCGGCGGATGCCATCCGTCGGCCTGCAGCGTGCTCTGGAACAAGGTCTCCAGTACCTCCGCGGCGCGATCGGCCGCCTCCGACGCGACGGCGTCGAGCATCGAGGCGAGCGCGAAGTCGTTCTGGGTGAAGCCGGCGGCGATCGCATCGGTGACGGCGGGCCCCACCGTGGCTGCAAACAGCGCCAACCGATCGGCCCGCGGGTATATGTCCGCGACGGGGCCGGTAGGGTCATTGTTGCCGTCACCCTCGTACGTCCGTGCGAATTCCTGCGCGCTGATCTCCGCCCACAGGGCTTTCGGCACAGCGGTGCGTGCGAAGACGTCGGCCGCCTCGGCATGCAGGGCCGCGATGTGATCGGGCACCGCCGCGTTCGGCGGTAGGCCCTGATGCGTGAGCACGAGAGGCCGGTCGGGGAGAATCGCGTCGACCGAGAGGTCGACCACGCGGGCGTTCAGCTCCACGCGGGTAGCTCCGGCATACCGTGGGCTCTCGCCGCAGCGGTCATCCGTTCCGTCAGGGCGGCGCGCACCGTGTCGGGTAGGTCCGGCGGCTCCCAAGCCGTGAGATGGCGCTCAACCTCCGCGTGAGCGCGCTCCCCGAGCGTGCGACGCCCTTCCTCTTCCCAACGCGAGCGGTTCGCGCGGTCGATGGCTGCTCCCGGGAACGCGTGCTCGGCACGCAGGTGCGTGCGCGTGTGGTCCGCGATGAGCAGGTGCTTTTCCTGCAGCAGCTCCTCGAAGTGCGGCAGGGACGGGAAGTCCTCGCGCGGTTCCACCCCGCGGGCGATACGGAATGCCATACCGCAGATCTCGTTGTCCACGACGAGCTTTTCGAGGCTGAAACAGCTCTCGAAGTCGAGCATGCCGGGCCCGGAGACACTGTTGATCCCGGCGAGGGTGGCGAGTGTGGCACCCATCGAGGATTCGAGACCGCACTGGGCATCCAGCAGCTTCGCGTCGCTCAGCGCCATGTACGCCTGAGTCGGAAGCCCGAGGTACCGCCCGATCTCGGTGTACGCACACTCGAGCATCATCGTCTCGACCGCACCCATCGGTGTCGTCTCGTATCGAATGTCAAACGTGGCTGGCGATCCGCCGTACAGCGCCGGCGTCCCCGGCTGGGTGAGTTGGCTGATCACGATTCCGCTCAGTGTTTCGGCGGTGTGCTGCACCAGCGAACCCACGATCGTCACCGGTGCCACGAACCCCATGAGCGGCATCGAGATGTACTCCACCGGAATGGAGTGTGTCGCGCAGTCGACCAGGTTCTGCGACGTCACGTCGCTCCACTTGAGTGGGGCGGTCGGGCAGCAGGAGAGAATGGTGAGCGGACGCTCCTTCAGTGCCTCGGCGCTGCCGCGCACCGCAAGCTGGAGGTCCCGCATGACCTCGAACCCTTCGATCGTGAACGCGCCCGTCACTACCGGCTTTCGCCCGAGCAGGAGGCTCAGATACAGGCGGTAGCTGTCGGAGATGCGCTCGTGCACGTCCGAGGGAACGATCGCGGTGCTCTGGTACGCGATGTTGGGCAGGCGGTCCACGAGCCTGGCATACCGCACGTAGTCGTCGGTGGTCGGGGTGCGGGCCGATGCAGCGCCGTGGTCGAGCACCCGGATGGCGGCCGACCCGGGGGCGAAGTGCACACGGTCTCCGGACAGATCGTAACTGCCGTCGCCGGCGGAGTCGTGCAGGCGGAACCCCGCGGGCACCGTCGACAGCGCGCGATCGATCAGTTCACCCGGTACGCGTGCGCGTTGGGAATCGCGGTCCACCGGCGCCCCGTGATCGGCGAGCATCGCAAGGATGCCCGGATTGTGAATCTCGACGCCCAGCGTGTGCAGGACGTCACGCGCTTCGCTGACGATCCGCTCGAGGAGCGGCGCGTCCAGAAACCTCACCGATGGTCGCATAACAGTCGTTTCTCGCGTGAGCATTGCCGTCGGAAACTGTGGATTGCCGTGACGTGCGGCAAGCGTGGGCCCCCATTCACGCCACGCGGCGGCGCATTGCGTAGAAGGCCGGCACGCCCGCGAGCAGCAGCACAGTGCCCCAGAGAACCACACGTGTGCCCGCACCCACAACCATCCACAGCGAATAGACGGTGGCGCCTGCACCTGCAAGCACCAGCATGACACCGCGGCCGCGCCCGCCGGCGTTCGACCGGACGCTCGTGATGACCAGGGCAAGGCTCGACAGGACGTATGGCAGGAGAACGGTCAGCGTGGAGAGCAGGATGATGAAGGTGAAGGCCGCAACGAGCCCCTTCATGTAGTTGGTGCCCACGATCATGGTGACGAGCGCGCTCGAGATCAGGAGGCTTCCCGTCGGCGCGCCGGTTGGGGAGACGCGGGCGAAGACGGGCGGAAGCATTCCGTCCATGGCGGCTGCGAGGGGCATCTGGCCCTGGAGCAGGATCCAGCCGTTGAGTGCGCCGAAACACGCGACCACGGCGCCCGCAGCAACAAGCCCACCCGCCCAGCCACCCCACATCGCCGTCGCCGCATCGGCGAACGGTGCCGTGGACCCCGCCAGTGTGCCTGGCGGCAGAACACCCATGACGCCGACCGTGCTGAGAATGTAGACCACGGCGGCGGCGCCGGTGCCGATCAGGGTCGCTCGCGGGATCGTGCGCGATGCGTCGGTCACTGAAGCGGCCGGAACGGTGGCCGATTCCAGGCCCAGGAAGGCCCAAAGGGTGAGTGTGGCAGTCGCGAGCACGGCCGAGCCTGTCGGCAGGTCGCTTGCGTTGAACGGTGCGAAGTTCTCGGTGCGCAGAAAGAGCAGCCCGAACGATCCGATGGCGACGAGTGGCGCGAGCTTGAGAATCGTTGTGGCGAGCTGCAGCCGGCCTGCCGCGTGGACACCGCGGGCGTTCACCCAGGTGAGAAGCCAGACCAATGTGATGGCGGTACCGGCCGCCAGATAGGGCGACGTCGCCAGCGGTGCCCAGAAGAAGGCGAGGTATCCCACCGTTGCCACGGCGATCGCGGCGTTGCCGGCGCAGATGGAGACCCAGTATCCCCAGGCAACCAGGAATGCCGGAAGATCGCCGAAACCGATGCGCGTGTAGGCGTACGGCCCACCAGGATGGGGAAAGCGGCGGGCCAACTCCGCGAATGTCACCGCGAGCAGCATCGCGCCGGCAGTCGTGACCAGCCAACCGAGCAGGCTGATACCGCCAAAGGCGCCGAGCGAGGCCGGAAGCAGGAAGATTCCGGACCCGATCATGTTGCCGACCACCAGTGCGGTGCAGGTCCAGAGACCGAGCGACCGCGGGGTCGTATCGTCGGTTCCGGTCATCGAAGGGCCACGTCCCGCAGACGAACGCGGCCCCCGGTCAATCGTCGTCGGACTTCGGAATCAGAACGAACGGATCCCGCCGGTCAGGTCGGGAGCGCCGCGGCGACTGCCGCCGCGGCCGATGGGTGCGCCGCTCCTCGGGGGTCTTGGGCACCCGCTCTGCGCGACGCTCTCGCTGGCGCCGGTCCTCAGCACGCCGATCGAGCCCCTCACGTGGGGCAACGTAATCGAGGTGCTGGGCGAGCTCCACGGTCACCGCTTGCCACGCCGCTCTGGTCGCTTCCCACTGGCGATGTTCGGATTCGGTCAGCGTGCGCTGCGTTGCCACTTTGTGCTGCTCGCTCAACTCTCGGGCGAGTCGGGCCTTCTCACTGCGGAGTCGCTCGAGTGTGGGAAAGTCGAGGCGGGCGATGCCCTCGGGGGGCAGCGAAGCGAGATCGCGCCCGCACTCCGGGCAGTTCGGTGGTGCCTCGAGGAGGGCGGCACCGCAGAAGGGGCATTGGGTCATACGGCTCAAAATGCAACGTGCGGTCGGGTCGCGCCAGCGCGCTGCGCTACGGGCCCGTGCCTGAGAGGATCCCGCGTCGCACGCGCACGGCCCCTGGGGCGGCGTTCGGGCCTTCCGCAACCGAGTATCGAACGGTCGCTCGGAACTCGAGCGGCACTTCCAGCGTCAATTCATCGTCTCCCCGGCGGATCCGCACGGTGACAGGTGTCCCCGCCTCTGCGTTGCCGTACCGTCGACAGAACTCGGAAACCGATCCCATGTTGGTGACTCGACGACGCCTGCGGCGAGGAAGTGCCGTGCGTAGCGGATTGCGCACGTGAAGCTCGATGTCTGAGGCGAGTCGATGCGTGTTTCAACGCAAGAAGCCTGCGATCGGTTTCAACGGGCGAGCCGGGTGGCGCGGCACCGACGTGCTCGAGCGGGGTATCTGCATCAATGCCGTGGCGCTTTCCCGATCGCGGCATCGTCCATAGGTTGCGCGGGGACTACGCGTGCTTCGATCCGGAGTGGGGGCATGACCGATACGCTCGAGCGACTACGAACCGCCTTGGCCGACCGCTATGCGATCGACGGGGTGCTCGGGCGCGGCGGAATGGCTACGGTCTATCTCGCCGAGGACCTGAAGCACGGCCGGAAGGTGGCCATCAAGGTCCTTCGCGCTGATCTCGCCGCGATGCTTGGAGCGGAGCGGTTCCTTCAGGAGATCCGGCTCACTGCGAACCTCCAACACCCGAACATCGTGGCGCTCTACGACTCCGGTGAGGCTGACGGGTTGCTCTACTACGTCATGCCGTACGTCGAGGGCGAAAGTCTGCGCGACCGTCTGAATCGAGAGAGCAAGATCTCCGCACGAGATGCAGTGCGGATTGCCTCCGAGGTGGCGGGAGCGCTCGAGTACGCGCATCGCCGCAACATCGTCCATCGGGACATTAAGCCCGAGAATATCCTCTTGCTCGAGGACGGTGGGGCCCAGGTCGCCGACTTCGGTGTCGCGCTGGCCACCGCGGCAGCGGTGGGGGCCGACTCCGATCGACTGACTGCGGTGGGGATGGCGGTTGGGACCCCGGCGTATATGAGCCCAGAACAGGCCTCGGGCGAATCGAGCGCCGATGCTCGCAGCGATATCTACAGTCTCGGCTGCGTGCTCTACGAGATGCTCTCCGGTGATCCGCCGTTTACCGCCGATACGGCGCAAAAGGTCCTGTCGCAGCAGGTCACCGCTGTACCCCGGCCGCTCGCAGTCATGACGGCCGAAGTGCCGGAGGGGTTGGTGACGGTGGTGGAGCGTGCGCTCACCAAGGATCCCACGCATCGATACCAGGCAGCACAGGAACTCGCCGAAGCGCTGGAACACGCCACGATCAGCGGCGCCACGCCGACCGTAGGGAGTGGCGCGTGGCTCGTCGAGCAGGTCTTTCATCCGCGCATGCTGGGGGTCCTGGGTGCGTATCTCGCGGTTTCGGTGGCGGCAATCGCCGGGATGAAGTGGGTGGCGGGCAAATACCTGTTGTCGGCCGAGCTTCCGTGGGTCGTTGGTGTGGCGCTGCTCTCGCTCCTCCCGGCGGTGGCGATTGTCACCTGGCGGCGTACAGGCACATCGGGGCGTGCGTGGCGGCGTGTCGCGGGCATCGTCGTACCGGCAAATGCGGTCGGTGCGGTGGCCCTGCTCTTCGTCATGTTCGGCAGCAGCGATCTCGGCGCGGCGACCGTCACCGTTTCGGTGCGGGACGAAACGGGCACCTGGACCGAGCGGGTGGTGCCAAAGTCCGCGTACCGGCGGCGCGTCGCATTCTTCCCGCTGACAAACCGGACGAACGACACCGCGCTCTCATGGCTGCAGTTCGCCGTGCCGGCTATTACAACGGTCGATCTTGAGCAGGACCCGTTCGTCCGCGTGCTGTGGCAGCTCGACTTCCAGGAGCAGTTGGAGGATGCCGGACGCCCTGACGGACTCCGAATGCCTGTGGCGCAGCAACGGCAGATAGCCGCTCGGCTCCACATGAGCTTCTTCGTGACCGGTGCGGTTCAGACGCAGGGAGACGACATCATTCTCAACGTGGAGTTGTACGACGCCGAAAGCGGCGGTCTCGTACAACGCTACACGCACTCGGCAGACGATCTTCTCGGTGCGGTGGATTCGCTCAGCCGACAGATACGCCGGGACATGGGGATTCCTCACGGTGCGCTTGAAACCGTGCAAGATCTCCCTGCGAACCAGATGCTCACCGATTCTCCCGGCGCTCTCAAAGCATACGTTGAGGGCTGGGCGGCGTTTACCAGACGGGATTTCGAGGTAGCGCGCGAACGGTTGGAGGCAGCGATCGCCGCCGACGAGTCGTTCGCCATTGCGTATCTGTTCCTCTACCAGGCGCTGCATGTACAGGGAGAAACAGAGGAAGCGAACGCCGCCCTCGCCAGAGTGCTCGAGCACGACTATCGGCTCAGCGAGCGCATGAAGCTCGCGGCCAAGCTCTCACACTACTTCATCGTCGAGCAGGATGCCACGAAGGCCATGGCGATCGCCGACATGTGGACGGAGCTCTATCCGGAAGACTTGAACGGGCACATACAGCGCGCACAGTTGCTCGCGTTACGCAATGATCTCCACGGAGTCATCGGGGAGCTCCGGCAGGTCTTGGCCCTCGACTCGAACCAATACGAGGTCATGCAATCCATCGGGACGACGTACCAACAGCTCGGTATGTTCGACTCGGCCGGAACGTACCTGCAGGCGTATGCCCAACGGTTTCCGAACGACCCTCAGGGATACCTCGTTCTGGGGCAGTCGTACCTCGTGCAGGGGCGGTTCGGGGACGCGGATGCGGCGTTCGAGCGCATGCTGCTGATCGATCCCCGCCATCCGGCCGCGTTCAAAGGTCTTGGCGATGCAGCGCGGCTACGCGGTGCGTTTGCCGACGCTCGGAACCACTACGAGACCGCGCTCGAGCACGCGCGGACCGATAACCAACGCCTGGAAATCCTCGGCGGGCTCACGGACCTGGAATGGGCCGGGGGGCGGACCGCCGCCGCGCTCACGTATCTCCACGAGGCGTGGGAGACACAACTGCAATCGGGCGGCCCATTCGTGAGCGCCCAACTCATGCTTCAAGACATGGATCAATACGCCCGCGCCGGCATGGTGCGGCAGGCGTTGGACACCATTCAGGCTGTCGAAGCTCGGCTTGGGGAAGCATTCGGCAGCCTTTCAGCGCTCGGGTATCTCGACGTGGCGATCGTGATCGATAGCGTCGAACTGCTTGAATCGGCAGTCGAAGCGACCGAGGGGCTCATCGAACAGTTCGGCCTCGAGGCGGTCCGACCCGGCGTGTTGCAGGCACGAGGGCGCATCCATGAACTGAACGGGAGATGCGTCGAGGCTTTGCCGCTGTATCGCCAGGCCCTCGCGCAGGCACCTACGATTCGTGGATTCCGCTACGACATTGCACGCTGCCTTGCTGGGACCGGCGAGGTCGATGCGGCGATCCGGATGCTGCGCGACGATGTGCGCACGTGGCCAGCGAGTCCGGTGGCGTTCTACGAGCTCGCCGGCATCCTCCACCGCGCGGGTCGCGATGCGGAAGCGCGCACCGAACTGGATCGAGCCCTGGCGTTCTGGACGGACGCCGACCCGCAGTACCGACCGCTACAGGAAGCGCAGGCGCTGCTGGCGGAACTGCCGTAGCGTTGCAGCTTCCGTAGGTGCGGCACGCGAAGATTCGCGTCGGCATGGGCTTCAACGGAAACGCGGCGGGTGGAACTCTCCACCCGCCGCGTTGTGTAGCCGATGCTGATTGGGATCGTCAGTTGCACCCGACCGGATCGTCGTCATTGTCCGGGTCATCGGCAATCGTCCCACACTTCCGAACGGCGCCAAGAGCCAGAAGTCCGGCCAGATGCGGTGACGCCATCGAGGTGCCGGACATGTAGACATACCCGTTGTCCTTGTAGGTCGAGGCAATGCCCACGCCAGGCTCCGCCCAGTTCACGATGGAACCGTAGTTGGAGAAGGACGCCCACGTGTCGCCCTCGGCAAAAGCGGACACGGCGAAGATCGTCGTGCCGTTGGCTGCGCGAGCAGGGGAGTGGTTGATAGCATCGTCGCTCTCGTTGCCAGCGGCGAGGGCGAAGATCACCCCGGAATCCGCCGCGGCTGTGACGGCGTCGTCCACGGCCTGGGACCGCGGTCCACCGAGGCTCATGTTGGCCACGTCGCCCTGCCCGTGCTCCGCAACGTAGTCGATGCCGCCGATCACCCAACTCCAGCGACCGGAACCGCGGCGATCGAGCACCCGGACCGCTTCCACCGTGGCGCCGGCGGCGACGCCCACGACGCCGATGTCATTTGCCTTTGCACCAATGGTCCCGGCCACGTGGGTGCCGTGGCCGTGTTCATCCTGCCAGCCCTTCCGGCTACCCGTGAAATCGGCACCGTTCGTCCCCACCAGCAAGTCGCAGTGGTTCGGGTCGATCCCCGTGTCGATGACCCAGACCGTGCTGCCGACGCCGCTCGCCGCGACGGAACCGACATCGAGGGTGGTGTCCTGATACACCCGCCGGATGCCCCACAGGCCGGCATGGCTCTCGTGATTCGGCTCGCCGGCGCAGGGGTCGCTACCACCACCACCGTCCCCACCGCCGTTGCCGCCACCAGGCTTGTCCGGCTTGGCCAAAGCCACCGGTGCCTGCGGAACACGCAAGGTGACTGCCTGGTCCTGCTCGACGTAGGCTACCCTGGGATCACGTGCGAGCCGGGCGGCGGCCTGCGCCGACATCCGCATCGAGAAGCCGCGCAGGGCCGTCTGATACGTCAGCAGCACGGAGCCGGCATGCTGCCGAGCCATCTCGTTGGCCACCGCGGGCACGCGATCGATGTCCGATTGCAGCACGACGATGTAGTGATCCGGGATTCTGTCGCCAGCCTGGCTCGCCGCGAACGTCGGCGCGTCGAGATCCGACGACGGCGTGGTTGCGTCCTGACAGGCGACGAGCACGAGAAGCACGAGGGGTAGAGCGAGACGTTTCATAACAAGAAGCCTTGTTTCGAGCAGACGCCGGGCCGAGGACCGGCTCTATGTGGCGTTTCCGACAATAACGGTCAAGTTTTCTTGAAGCAAGAAACAGACCGCGCCGCAACGTTTCATCGCTCAATTCATAACCTGGTTAAACAGTCGAGCTGGTCCGGGAGAACTGAGCGATGGGGCCCAAAGGGGGCTAGCTCAGTGGTTGAGTGCGTCCAGGAACTCGCTGGCCCACTTGTGGACGTCGTGCCGCCGCACCACGCGCCGCATGGCGCGCATGCGCCGTCGCTGCTCGGCCCGCGGCATGCTGAGTGCGCGCGCCATCGCTTCGGCCATGCCGTTCGCGTCGTGGGGGTTCACGTGGAGCGCGTCCTTGAGTTCGGCAGCAGCACCCGCGAACTCGCTGAGGATCAACACCCCGGTGTCGTCGAACCTGGTGGCAACGTACTCCTTGGACACCAGATTCATCCCGTCGCAGAGCGGCGTCACCACCATCACGTCCGCCGCCTGGTACATCGCCAAGAGTTCTTCGAAGGGAAGGGTGCGCCGCAGGTAGTGAACGAGGGCCGATCCGACCTCTGCGTGCGTCCCGTTGATGCTGCCGACGAGCTCCTCGACCGACCGCCGCAGTTCCTTGTATTCGGCAATGCGCTCACGGCTCGGCACCGCCACTTGGACGAAGACGGCATCCCGCTTCGTCTCGGGCCGGTTGCGCAGCAGTTGCTGAAATGCCTTGAGCCGAACGTCGATACCCTTGGTGTAGTCCAGACGGTCCACGCCGAGGAGCACTTTCCGGCCGCTACCGAGCTGGGACGCGAACCGTTCGGCTTGAGCCACCACGTCGGGCCGGGCGGCGACCGTGGCATAGCGCTCCGTATCGATCGAGATCGGGAAGGCGTCGACCCGGATGCTCCGGCCGGCGATGTCGATTCCCGCCTTCGTGCGCTTCGCACCGATAAACCGTTTCGCGACCCGCGCGAAGTTGGCTGCATCCGTCTTCGTCTGAAAGCCGACACACTCCGCGCCCAGGAGCCCGTGGAGGATCTCCTCCCGCCACGGCAGGTGCGCGAACAACTCCGACGGCGGAAACGGGATGTGTAGGAAGTACCCGATCCGCACGTCGTCTCGGCGTGCTCGGATCAACCGCGGGACCAACTGGAGGTGGTAGTCGTGGATCCAGACCTGTGCACCGGGTGCGGCCACAGCGGCAGCGCTGTCGGCGAACCGTTCATTGGTCTCGACGTATTGACGCCACCAGCGACGGTGGTACTCAGGAGGCCGGACGCCCTGGTGGTAGAGCGGCCAGATCATGCGGTTGCAGACGCCTTCGTACGACCCGGCGACCTGCTCGGCAGTCACCGTGACCGGGACGTTGAGGAGGCCCTCGTGGGTGAACGGCTGCCGGGCCCGGTCCAACTCGCCCGTCCAACCCACCCACGCGCCGCCCTCGCGCTTGGCAATCGGCGCGAGAGCCGAGACCAACCCACCGGGACTCGTCTCCCAGCCGGTCCTTCCCCCCCGATCCACGCGACGGACCGGAAGCGTGTTCGCGACGATGACAAGATGTGACTGCTTCATGGTTGCTTGTGCTGCCGCTTGCTGTACACGTAGTTTGCGCCGTGCAAAACCTGAACGGGATCCCGACGGAATCTAACGGACTGGCGTCGCCCGAACCGTTGGCCGATGCGCGGGTGTGGGCGGTGTTCCTCGATGTCGATGGCACGCTCGTGGAACTGGCCGAGACGCCTGATCAAGTTCGGGCCCGTCCCGGCCTGGTCACGCTGTTACAGGATCTGCGTGCCCGACTGGATGGCGCGCTCGCGCTGGTGAGTGGGCGCACGATCCGGGAAGTCGACGAGATCTTCGCTCCGGAGACGTTCCCCACGGCGGGCATTCACGGGGCCGAGATACGGATGCAGGCCGGTGACGTGCAACGCATCGCGGCAGATCCGCAGGCGCTCGATCCGGTCCGACGGGCCTTCGGCCGATTCGCAGCGATGCACGACGGCACGATGGTCGAGGACAAGCACTTCGCAATCGCCCTGCACTACCGCCGTCGTCCCGACCTCGCGACTGCTGTGGAGGACCTCGGCGAAGAGGTCGCCGCTACGCTCGGCGTGGACCTCGATGTACTCGCAGGGAAGATGCTGGTTGAGGTGCGGGTGCGGGCGGCGCACAAGGGCGCAGCCATCGAAACCCTCTTGGCCACCGCCCCGTTCGCCGGGCGGCGTCCCGTCTACGTCGGGGACGACGTGACCGATGAAGACGCGTTTCGGACCGTGAATGCACGCGAGGGAACCAGTATCGGCGTGGGCCGCCGGGCAGGGACGGCTGCGCGGTATGCCGTCCCGGACGTTACGGCCGTGTACGAGTGGCTCCGCACCAGCGTCGCCACCCTCAAACGGTGAAATGGTATGGCTGATCTGCATCTCGGCGTCATCGGAAACTGCAGTTATGGCGCGCTCGTCGATCCCCGCGGTCGCATCGTCTGGACGTGCTTTCCGCACTTCGACGGCGATCCGGTGTTCTGCTCGCTGCTCGATCAGCGAGCGGACGACGCGGATGCGCGCGGGTTCTGGGACGTCACGCTCGACCGGTTCGCGGCGTCGGAGCAAGCCTACGAACCGAACACGGCCATTCTCCGCACCGTGCTTCGCGACGTCGATGGCAGCGCGTTGGAGATCGTGGATTTCGCACCACGCTTCCGTCAGTTCGGGAGGTTCTTCCGGCCGACGACCATGGTGCGCATGCTGCGCCCACTTGCCGGCGCGCCGCGCATTCGGGTGCGGGTTCGGCCCCGCTTCGACTACGGCGCGCGCGCGCCCGAGGTCACGTCGGGCAGCAACCACATCCGATACATCGGCGACAATCTGACGCTGCGCCTCACGACCGATGCCGCTGTGCGATTCATCCTCGAAGAGACCGCATTCGTCCTGGAGCGCCCGGTAGCCATGCTGCTCGGTCCGGACGAGACCCTCACCCGGTCGGTGGCCGACGTTGCGCGCGAGTTTCTCGAGCGCACCGAGGAGTACTGGCACGAGTTCACCCGCTATCTCTCGATTCCGTTCGAGTGGCAGGAGCAGGTGATCCGCGCGGCGATCACTCTCAAGTGCTGCAGCTACGACGACAGCGGGGCGATCATCGCGGCGATGACCACCTCCATCCCCGAGGCGCCTCACACGAGCAGGAACTGGGACTACCGGTTCTGTTGGCTGCGGGATTCATACTTCGTGGTCCATGCCCTGAACCGCCTCGGTGTGACGGGAACGCTGGACCGATATCTCAGCTACATCACCAACCTCGCGGTCGCCGCGCCGGACGGGTATCTGCGCCCTGTCTACGGCATCAATCCGGAATCCTCACTCGAGGAGCGTCACCTCGAGTCGCTCACCGGATATCGCGGCATGGGGCCGGTCCGGGTCGGCAACCAGGCGTGGGAACAGGTGCAGAACGACGGGTACGGCAGTGTCGTACTCTCGGCGATGCAGGTGTTCTTCGACCGACGCCTGCGTGAGCGGGACCTCGGCTTTCTCTTCACGCAACTCGAGAAGCTTGGCGCGCAGGCTGCACAGCGGTACAACCAGCCGGATGCCGGGCTCTGGGAATTCCGGGGGCGTCAGGAGGTGCACACCTTTTCGAGCGTGATGTGCTGGGCAGCCTGCGACCGGCTCGCACGCATCGCGCAGCAGTTGGAGCGGCCCGAGCGGGCGGCGTTCTGGCGTGAGACGGCCGACAGGATCCACGCGGAGATCGCCGAGCGGGCGTGGAATCCCACCCTTGGTCGGTTTGCAGCGTCGTTCGGTGGCGAGGGAGCGGATGCGAGCCTGTTGCTCTTGGCCGAGCTGGGCTTCGTGAAACCGGACGACCCGCGGTTCGCGCAAACGGTCGACCGCCTTGCCGAAACGCTGTCCAACGGCGGGAAACTGCTCTACCGGTATACCGAGGACGATTTCGGGCGTCCCGAAACCGCATTCACCGTGTGCACCTTCTGGTATGTCGATGCGCTCGCGGCAATGGGCCGTACCGAGCAGGCGCGGGAACTGTTCGAGAGCCTGCTCGCGCTCAGAAATCCGTTGGGCCTGTTTTCCGAAGATCTCGACCCCAAGACCGGTGAGCTATGGGGCAACTTCCCTCAGACGTACTCGATGGTGGGGCTCATCAACTCCGCGATGCGTTTGAGCAAACGGTGGGAGGACGCCTTGTGAGGGGGGATTGCGCGATTCCGAGCGTTTTCATATCAATGCGTCGTTCAGCCCGCCTTTCGGACTCAACCAAGGAGGTGATCCATTGTCTAGTCACCAACCCTGCAGCAACCTGGTATGGGCAAGCGATCGCCGCTTCGGTACCTGATCTAGGACCGAACCGCAATCTGCGCCTCTGATCGAGCGCCGTAGGGCGATCGCACCAGGTTGCGCAGGTCAAGAAACCGCGTCGTCGGGAGTTCGGTGCCGACGGCGCGGTTTTGTATTGGGGTTGAAGCCGAGGTGCCCTCGTACTCAGGGGCCGAGCTCCGTTGCCGGCGTCTCCGGCAACAGCGTCGTATAGGCACTGTACTGCTCCCGGATGCGGCGAACGTAGTCCACCGGTTCCTGGCAGCGACAGTATCCGTGCTGCGCGCGCTCGTGATACTCAGCTCGCGTCAGCAGTGGCATGACCGATTCCAGTTCGCCCGTCCATCGATTGGGATCCCGGCCCATGCGTCGGGCCAATCGACGTGCATCCTGCACATGACCGTATCCGGCGTTGTAGGAGGCGAGGGCAAACCAAAGACGCTCGTCGCTCTCGACGTCGTCGAAGAGTTCCCACTGGTGTCGGAGGTAGCTGACGCCGGCCATGATCGCCCCCTCGGGATCGAAGGGGTCGACACCGTAGGCCTCGGCCGTGAGCGGCATGGTCTGCATCAACCCCACCGCACCGGCAAAGGAGCGGGCCTCCGGGTTGAACCGACTCTCTTGGTAGGCCTGGGCGGCCACGAGTCTCCAGTCAAACCCGACCGCGGACGCGTAGTGATGAAACAGGCTGTCAAATGGTGACACGGCCCCGGTGACTGCCAAACGCTCGGTGACCTGCTCCTGCATGCGCTGCGGCGCATCGAAGTACTTGTCGTGCGTCAGGTTGAACCAGAGCCCGCGATACTCCCGGCGAATGAAGGCGTTGATCGCGTTCAGCAACTCCGTTTCCCCCTCTCGTACCGCCCAGCCGTGCACGACGGAATCCCGGAGTGTGAGGCCGGGTACGATATCCGACCGCCATGCCAACTCGACTTCGAGAATGTGGGAGTCCGCGATAGTGAGGTCGTAGTCGCCGCTGGCGACGCGCGCGATCACCTCTTCGGTCGCGAGGTCTTCCGGTGCAGGCTGGAGGCGCACGTCGACGCCGCGAGCCTGTAGCTCCGTTACCGTGTCCCAGTAACTGCTCCGTCGGCGGACGACGATAGTACGATCAGCGAGTTGTTCCACGCCGTCGATGGGATCGTCGCTCGAACGGGTGACGAGCGTCTCGACGACTCGATGATACGGGCGCGAGAACTCAACGCCCATGCGTCGCCGTTCGTCCGTTGGCGTGAGACTGGCGGCCACGACGTCGCCGTACCCCTGGACGAGCCACGACAGCAGGTCCGCCTGCGACGGCGGTACGACGATCTGCAGGTCGAGGTCGAGTTGCTCGGCGAAACGGCGCGCGAGATCGTACTCGAAGCCAAGCAGTTCCCCACGCCAGATGAAGTAGGTCGCCGCACTGTTTGCCGTGATCACGCGCAAGGTCCCGCGCTCGCGCATCACGGGGAGGTCACCCAGATAACGCTCGGGCCGGCGGAGCTCCACGTCTTCTGCCGCCAGGAAGGAGTCAACGGCCATGAGCAGGTCGACTGCTGCGGGGCGCATGGCCCATGCCACCGGTCGCTCCGAGCCTACCACAAAGGCCGGGTGAAGATCCGGCATGTACGACAGCGCTTCGGTAAAGGTGAAGTCGTCGGCAATCGTGAGATCGATCTCGCCCTCGGCCACCCGGTACAGACGCTCAGGGGTATCGAGGCGCTCCGAAGCGGCAACGACTCGAACACCATGGTCACGCTTCAACTGTTGGGCCGTCTCCCAGTGTGCCGACGATGGGCGAACCCACAGCTCACGACCGGCGAGGTCGGCCGGCTCGGTGAGAGACGTATCGCCCAATCGCGTCACGATCAGCTCGCGTACGTGATGAATCGGCGCGCTGAACCCGAGCGTCGTCTTCGCTTCGTCCGTCACGGTCAGGCCGGCGGCGATCAGGTCGCCGCGTCCCTCCAGCAGGGCAGGGACGAGGTCGTCGTGTTGAGATACCCAGACGAAGCGCGGCTCCAAGTCGATGGTTTTGACGAATTGCTCAGCGAGTTGACGCTGGAAGTCGAGTGGGTGGCTGGAGCGCGGCAGGCCATGCCGACGGGAATAGCGCGGAACCAGAATGCGCACCGAGCCTCGCTCCCGAAGTTCGGCCAAGTCGCCTTGCTCGACGTACGGGAGTTCACACGCCGACTGGGTCAGCGCGCACACCAGCAACACGGTCCACGACAGGTACGGATGAAGATGTCGTATCATGCACCAAGAAGATGTACGACAGATCAGTTCCGACGGAAGGTCCCGGCGGTTTGCGCGCGGGAGCCGTATCTTGTATGAGCGTACGCCAACTGGTTGAGCCTGTGGTGTGGGAGGAACGGTGATGGAGCTATTTCTGCGCCTTCGTACGGCGCTCGCGGACCGGTACGAGATTCGACGCGAGCTCGGGCGTGGGGGGATGTCGGTGGTGTTTCTCGGCCACGATATCAAACACCATCGCAGCGTGGCGCTCAAGGTGCTGCGTCCGGAGCTTGGCGCGTCGTTGGGTGCGGGGCGCTTTCTGCAGGAGATCGACATTGCCGCGCGCCTGAGTCACCCACACATCGTGCCGCTGTACGACTCCGGGAATGTCGGGGGGTTGCTCTATTACGTCATGCCCTATCTGGACGGTCCGTCGCTCAGGACGAAGCTCCGGCGTGAGGAACATCTCTCGGTCGACGAGACCTTCCGGCTCGCCGAACAGGTAGCGGGTGCGCTGAGCCATGCGCATGCCAACGGCGTCATTCATCGCGACATCAAGCCCGAAAACATCCTCCTCGCTGGTGGTGAGGCGGTGGTCACCGACTTCGGGATTGCGCGTGCGATCAGCGCTGCTGGTGGTGACCACCTCACATGGTCCGGAATTCCGTTGGGGACGCTGGGGTACATGAGCCCCGAACAGGCCGAAGCTTCAGAGAACATCGACGAGCGGTCCGACATCTACAGCCTCGGGTGTGTCGTGTACGAGTGCTTGCTCGGTCGCCCACCGGGACGGTGGATTGACCGCGGGGGGGTCAAGGTTGGCCGGGTATCGGGTGCGAGCGTCGAGGATCGCATGCGATTGGATGCGTTCCCGCGATGGGTGGAACAGGTCTTGGTCGGTGCCCTGGCGCAGGACCCTGCCGAACGGTTCCCCACCGCGGGCGATTTTGCCGATGCCATTGCGACCCGGGCCGTGCGGCGAACGTCGCAGTATCCGATCTCGATTGCCGTGCTGCCGTTTGCGAACCTGAGCCCGGACCCGGACAACGAGTTCTTCAGTGACGGGATCGCCGAGGAGATCACCAACGCGCTTGCCAAGGTCCGAGCCATGCGCGTCGCCGCCCGGACGTCGGCGTTTCACTTCAAGGGCCAGGGCCGCGATATCCGGGAGATCGGGCAAGAACTCGGTGTGGCCACCTTGTTGGAGGGGTCGGTGCGCAAGGTCGGGGACCGCGTCCGGATCAACGTGCAGTTGGTCGGCGCCGAGGATGGCTGCCATCTGTGGTCCGAGCGGTACGAGCGGACGCTCGAAGACGTCTTCGCGATGCAGGACGATATCGCTCAGAACGTGGTCCACGCGCTGCGGGTGGTCATCAGTGACGAGGAACGCGCCGGGCTGGTCGAGCCGCCCACCGAGAATGTTCAGGCCTACGAGTATTATCTCCGGGGCCGGCAGTACTTCCACCAGTTCCGCCGCAAGAGCTTGGATCTTGCGCGACGGATGTTCCAGCAGGCGATTGCCGTCGATCCGGACTACGCATTGGCGCACGCGGGTGTCGCCGATTGCTGCTCGTTCCTGCACATGTACTGGGGGGCCGATCCCGCGGACCTCGCGCAGGCGGACGCAGCGAGCCGGCGGGCACTCGACCTGGCGGAGAATCTCGCCGAGGCGCATGCGGCGCGTGGTCTGGCCCTCCTGCAGGGCGGGGAGTTGGAGGCAGCGCAGGAGTCGTTCGAGCGAGCTATCCGGATCGATCCGGCGCTGTACGAAGCACGGTATTTCTACGGTCGCGTGTGCTTTCAGCAGGGCCGCTTCGAGCTCGCCGTACAACTCTTCGAACACGCCGCGGAGCTGCGCGACGATTATCAGCCACAGTTCTTTGTGGCGCAATCGCTCGCCGCATTGAAGCGATCGGCAGAAGCCGAGGTGGCGTACCGAAGGGCCCACCGTTTGGTGGAGCGGCATCTGGAATACAACCCGGACGATGCGCGAGCGGTGACGATGGGGGCCGTGAGCCTGTTCCGGATTGGGGAGCGTGCGCGGGGTCTCGAGTGGGCGGACCGAGCGGTGGCCATTGATGCCGATGATGCCGGGGTGTCCTACAACGTCGCCTGTCTGTATGCCCTGGAAGGAGAGCATGACAAGGCATTTGCGAGCCTCGAACAGGCGGCTCGTGCGGGGTTCGGGAATCGGGAGTGGCTCGAGCGCGATCCGGATCTCGAGGGGTTACGGAGCGACCCGCGGTTTCAGACCATGCTGGCTGCGGCCACCCCTCCCGCCTGACCGGCGCGGCATCTACCCGTGCTCAATGGCACCCGGCGCTGCTGTGTCGCTGGATTCCGGCGCACTGTGCTGTAGGTGGCCGCCGCCGACGATTCCCTGACGCATCGCAACCGACCACAGACTCGCAGCGAGGACGGCCGCTGCAAGGAGCCTCCGCACGCGGATGTCACGCGCCACGACGCGGCGAAGGCCGAGTGCGACGGCGGAAAGCACGGGGGTCGTACCAAGCCCGAACGCGGCCATGGCGAGCGCACCATCCACCGGATCGCCGAGCGCGACAGGGATTGCCAGCGTCGTATACACGAGGCCGCACGGCAGGAAGCCGTTCACGATCCCGAATCCATATCGCATCAGCGTCGCCGGGTTTCCTGCGAGCGCGCTGCCCATCTGCTTGACTCCCGGGATGATCAGTCTCGGTTCCGGCACGAGACCGGCCAAGCCTGCGGCAAACCAGAGCATCAACCCGAGTGAGACGGCGGCGGCGATCCAGGACGGGCCAGGGATGAGCGAACCGAACGCTCCAGCGAGCGCCCCGAGTCCGGCGTACGACGTCAGGCGACCCATATGCCACGCGGCGACGTCCGTCACCCGTCCACCGCAGAGCACGGCGAACCCGCCGCACATGCCGATGCAGTGCGGGCTCCCGACCAGCCCTGCAACCAGCGCCGCCGTGAGGAAGCCGATCATGAAGGAGTCTTCGCAATCTCCCGGTGTAGAGGGGCGGGGAAACCGTCTATATTGGGAACGTCATGTGCGGGATTGTCCGCGGCCGCCTTGGCCGCCACTCCCTTCCCGTCACTGCTCGACAATCCGGATGGCATGGTTCCCTCACTGACGGCGCCACGGCCGGGACAACAACATGAATAATACCAACCCCGTACGCGTGGACGAGTCGATGTACGACGACGATATCGTCCGCAAGTTCTTCACCGCGACGGTCGTGTGGGGGGCGGTCGGGATGCTGTTGGGTGTGTTGATCGCCCTGCAACTCGCCTGGTGGCCCGCCAACCTCGGGATGCCGTGGACGACCTTCGGGCGTCTCCGCCCGCTTCACACGAACGCGGTGATCTTCGCCTTCGGCGGCAACATCTGCTTCGCCGGCATCTACTACTCGATGCAGCGACTGCTCAAGACCCGGATGTACAGCGACACGATGTCGCTCTTCCACTTCTGGGGTTGGCAACTGATCATCGTCGCCGCAGCGATCACCCTGCCACTCGGGCTGACGCAGTCGAAGGAATACGCCGAGTTGATCTGGCCGATCGACATCGCAATCGCGGTGGTGTGGGTCGTGTTTGCCATCAACTTCTTCGGGACGTTGGCCATCCGTCGGGTGAAGCACCTCTACGTCGCGATCTGGTTTTACATGTCGTTCGTGATCACGATTGCGGTGCTCCACATCGTGAACAGCCTGGCCGTGCCCGCGACGCTGTTCCGATCCTACCCGGTCTTCTCCGGGATGACGGACGCACTCGTGCAGTGGTGGTACGGACACAATGCGGTCGGCTTTTTCCTGACGACGCCGTTTCTCGGGATGATGTACTACTTCCTGCCGCGGGCGGCGGAGCGGCCGGTGTACAGCTACCGGCTTTCGATCGTGCATTTCTGGGCGTTGGTCTTCCTGTACATCTGGACGGGTCCCCACCATCTGCTCTATTCGGCGCTGCCCGATTGGGCGCAGACCCTCGGCATGGTGTTCAGCGTCATGCTGCTGGCGCCGTCGTGGGGCGGGATGCTCAACGGTCTCTTGACGCTCCGTGGGGCGTGGCATCGCGTGCGAACCGACCCGGTGCTGAAGTTCATGGTCGTGGCCGTGAGTTTCTATGGCATGTCCACCTTCGAGGGACCAATGATGTCGATCCGGGCGGTGAACGGACTTGCGCACTACACCAACTGGGTCATTGGGCACGTTCACAGTGGAGCGCTTGGCTGGAACGGCATGATCACCTTTGCCATCCTCTACTGGCTGGTCCCGAAGCTCTGGAAGCGAGATCTCGCGTTCCCGAACCTGGCAACCACGCATTTCTGGCTGGCGACGATCGGCATCGTGCTCTACACGGTGTCGATGTGGGCGGCCGGGCTGATGGAAGGGCTCATGTGGCGGGCCGTCGATGGCCAAGGGATGCTGGCGACCCCGGCGTTTATGGACATCGTCAACCAGCTCGATCCGTTCTACTGGCTGCGATTGGCGGGCGGGCTACTGTATCTGATCGGCGCCCTGATGATGAGCTGGAACCTGATTCGCACGGTCCGTGGACCGGCGTCGTCGGTGCAGGCAACACCCGCACCGGCGTCGGCATGAGGAGGTCGCGATGACGAACGATTCGACCCACAAGGACCGGTTTCACCGCCGCGTCCTCGAAAGCAGGGCGGGGCTCTTCGCGATCGTGACGACCGTCGCCATCTCGATCGGCGGTATTGCGGAGATCGTCCCGATGTTCACGGTGAGCGCGGGTCCGGAGCGCCCCGACTGGGTGTCACCGTATACGCCACTCGAAGTGGCGGGGCGTGACATCTACATCCGCGAGGGCTGCTACACATGCCACTCGCAGATGGTCCGGCCCATGCGGGCAGAACTGCTCCGGTACGGCGAGTGGTCGCGCGCCGGGGAGTACCGCTACGATCACCCGTTCCTGCTCGGCTCGCGCCGCATCGGTCCCGATCTGCATCGGGTCGGCGGCAAGTACCCCGATGCGTGGCACTACGAGCACATGCGAGACCCGCGGAGCACCACCCCCGGAAGCGTGATGCCGCCGTACGCGTGGCTGCTCGAGCGGCGGATCGACCCCGAGGATGTGCGGGCGTCCGTGCGCGCGCTGAAGAAGGTCGGCGTGCCCTACACCGACGCGGATGTCGACGGCGTGCCGGCCAGTATCGCTGCGCAAGGGCAGGAGATTGTCGGCCGGCTGCGCGGTGCGGGCATCGATGCGGATCCCGATCTCGAGATCATTGCCATGATCGCATACCTGCAGCGTCTCGGGGTCGACGGGCGCCGGGCGATCGAGGCCGGCCTCACCGCGCCAAGCGCGCCGAGCGAGGCACCATGAACCAGATCTTCGGCGCAGCGGCCGAGACCGTAACGCTCGGATGGTTGCTCGGCTTCTTGTTGGTCTTCTTTATGGCCTGGTTCATCGGATGGACGATTTGGGCGTATCTGCCCCGGAACAAGGCCAAGTTGGAAGAGGCGGCACGCATGCCGCTCACGGATGGAGGGGACTCGTGAGTCAGCGAGACGAACGCGACCGAATCCTCGGCCACGAAGACGAGGCCGACGGAATCCAGGAATACGACAACCCGATGCCCGATTGGTGGCTGGGCCTGTTCTGGCTGACCATCATTTTCGCTGTCGGGTACACGGCGCATTACCACTTCATCGCCGATCGCTCGCCGGCGAAGGCACTGTCCAGGGAACTAGCGGCGGCAGAAGCGCGCTACTCGTCGGGAGACGCCGCCGATGCTGGGCCGACGACCATGGTGACGGAAGAAGCTGCGGCAGCTGGGGCCGCGATCTACGGCACGAACTGCGCGAGCTGCCATGGTGCGGCGCTGCAAGGGGGAATCGGGCCAAACCTCGTCGATGAGGAGTGGATTCACGGCAGCAGCCCGGAGGCGGTGTACAACACCGTCATGAACGGCGTGGTCGAGAAGGGTATGCTGGCCTGGGGACCGATACTCGGTGCCCAGCGCGCCGGACAGGTCACCGCCTACGTGGTGCAGCAACACGCCATGGCGCAGGATCTGCCGTTCCCGCCCGCCCCCGAGGAGGATGAGGGACACGACGACGATCACGACGACGGTGACGGTGAGGAGGCTGACGGGTAGGTGCTCGGTTTCGAAGGCCACCGTGAGTGGGTAGAGGCACAATCGGTCACGGGCACGTTCACGACGATTCGTCGCTGGACATTCGCCGCCCTGCACGCGGTCCTGTTCGTCACTCCGTGGATCCCGATCGGCGGGCACCCGGCGGTGCTCGTCGACCTACCGTCTCGGCAGGTGTTTGTGCTCGGGCAGATCTACACGGCCGCCGATACGATCTTTCTGTTGATCATCCTGCTCTGTCTCGCGTTCTCCCTGTTCTTCTTCACTTCGCTCTTTGGCCGTCTCTGGTGCGGATACGCCTGCCCGCAGACGGTCTTTCTCGAAGCGTGGATTCGCCCGATAGAGAAGTGGATCGAGGGTGACCGCAGTGCTCGCTTGCACCGGCAGCGGAAGGGGTTGTCGATCGATCTCGTCTGGCGGCGCGGTCTCAAGTGGTCGCTGTTCCTCCTCGTCGCCGTGGCGGTGTCGATGGCGTTCGTGAGTTACTTCGCCGGCGCGCGTGAGCTCTGGACCGGGCGCGGCGGTCCCGTCGAGTACACGATCGTGGCGATCTTCACCTTCGTCTTCTTCCTGGATTTCGCGTGGTTTCGTGAGCAGTTCTGTAACTACTTGTGTCCGTATGCCCGACTCCAGGGCGCGCTGACTGACGACGAGACGATTCAGGTCACGTACTTCCCCGAGCGAGGTGAGCCGCGCGGTGGGAAGGCGGCGGCGAAGGACGGTCGGTGCATCGAGTGCGGGAAGTGCGTGGTCGTCTGCCCGGCGGGGATCGACATCCGTGACGGCTTCCAGCTCGAATGCATCGCCTGCAGTCGGTGCATCGATGCCTGCACAGGTGTGATGGCGCAGCTGGGGCATCCGACCCTCATCGGCTATAGCAGCGTCGCGGAGATGGAGGGCGGTCGGAAACCGAGGTTCGTGCGTCCGCGCACGGTGGCGTATGCCGCGTTGCTCGCTGGTTTGCTGGTCACCGGCGGCACGATGCTCTATGGGCGTGTACCGTTCCAGGCCACCGTGAATCGGGCGCCGGGATCGCTGTTCACGGTCGATCCCGACGGCCTCATCCGGAATACGTACTTGCTGAAGATCACGAGCAACGACCCGAGTGCAGAGCCGGCCGACTACCGGGTGCGTGTCGAGGGACTCGACGATGCCGAGGTGATCGCCCCGCCGGTGACGCTCGCCTCGTCCGAGAGCCGGACCGTCCCCCTGGTGATTCGTGTGCGGGATGACGCGGGCGTGGGGCGCACCGTTCCCATCCGCGTGTTCGTCGAGTCGCCGCACGGTGAGATCGTGATCGACGCGACCTTCAAGACGGGAGCCGAGGTTGGAGCCGTCAGAACCACGGACTGATCTGCGATGGCCGATCGCCATTGCCCTCGGCCTGCTCGTCGTCGTATTGGTGAACCTCGCGTTCGTCTACGTGGCTGTGAGCGGGAAGGATGAAGTTGTTCCCTCCTACGAGCTCGAACACCGCTAACCCACGCGCTGTCCCTCCGCGCTCCGGTTCGGGGCGCTGTCCCCACTGCGGTACGCCGGTCGAGGGACCTGACGATCTCTACTGTTGCACCGGGTGTGAGGTTGCCGCGGAGCTGATTCGTGGCGCCGGGCTCGAGCAGTACTACGAGCGCCGTGAGGCGTTCGCGCCGCGACCCGGCCCCCTCGCAGCAGGGTGGGACACGATACCGGTCGCGACTGAGGCGGACGGCACGGCATCGTGCCGGCTACAGGTTGACGGCCTTCGTTGCGCGTCATGCGTGTGGGTGACGGAACACCTGCTGCGTGCCACTCCCGGTGTCGTGGAAGCGACCGTGAGCTACGCAACCGGCCGGGCGACGCTTCGGTGGAACCCGACGGCCGCCAACCTGGGTGAGCTGGCCGGTCGTATTGCGGCGCTTGGGTACCACCCCCGCCTGCTTGGCGAGGAGACGACTTTCGACCGCGAGCTTCTGCTCAAACTCGGCGTTGCAGCGTTCGCGGCCGCGAACATCATGCTCATGTACGTGGCACTGTACGCCGGGTGGTGGGGCGAAATGGACGCCCGCTTCGTGGTCCTGTTCCAGTGGGCATCACTGATTCTCGCCACCCCCGTGGCGCTCTGGTGCGCCGCGCCATTCTTCATCGGTGCGGTGAATGGGTTGCGCAACGGACTGCTCCACATGGATCTCCCCATCGCGCTCGGCGTGACCGTGCTCTACGTGCACGGGGCGGTGGCGACCGCGCTGCGTGCGCATGCGTATCTCGACTCCCTCGCGATGCTGGTCGCGCTCCTGCTTGCGGGACGGATGCTCGAGTCGCGCGGCCGCCGCCGTGCGGCCGAGGCTGCCGTTTCGCTCGCGGCGTCGGTCCCGACGACGGCAAAGCGAGCGAGTGCGGGCACCGTCGATGTCGTGCCGTCGGCGGCCCTGCAACCGGGTGATCGCATCGACGTCGGTGCCGGCGAGGAGATCGCGGCAGACGGACGTGTGAGCCATGGCTCCGGACGCGTTCGCATGGCGTTGATCACCGGGGAGGCGGAACCGGTCGAGGTGACCGTCGGTGGTGAGGTGGTTGCCGGGTCGGTGTTGATCGACGGTGCGGTCTCGGTCGTGGTGGAAGCGGTTGGGCGGGATACTGTGCTTCAGCAGATGGCCGAGATGCTCCGTCTCGCCGCCGACAGGGGGACACGACCGACTTCGGCGGATCGGATCGCCCCCTGGTTCACCGGGGTCACGCTGCTGGTGGCCAGTGCCACGTTCCTTTGGTGGCTGTATGCGGCGGGAATGGAGACGGCACTGACCCGGTGCGTCGCCGTGCTGGTCGTGGCATGTCCGTGTGCGCTTGCGCTCTCCCGGCCCTTGGCGGCGGCAGCCGGACTCGGTGCTGCGGCGCGACGCGGGTTGCTGTTCCGGTCGGCGGACGCGCTCCTCGACCTCGAGCGCGTGGATCTGGCCGCGCTCGATAAGACGGGCACGGTGACGGAAGGGTCGCTGGTCGTCGTGCAAGCGGACGATGCAACACTCCGCATTGCCGCCGGCCTGGAGCGCTACAGCTCGCATCCGATCGCGCGTGCGGTCATCGACGAAGCGAGCCGGCGTGGGATCGCCCTGCCGCAGGGCACCGACATCGAAGAGACGCCGGGCCTGGGGATCGCCGGTACGGTGGATGGTCGGCGATGGAACCTCCGGGCAGGCGGGCCCGGTGAGGTGCGCGTGATCGATGATGGCGGGACGGCGCGGCTGCTGCGCCTCGGCGATGCCGTGCGACCTGACTCCGGACGGGTAGTGGACGCGCTGCAGAAGCTCGGGCTCGAGGTGGCCTTGCTCACGGGTGACCACCCAGATGTCGCCCAGCGGATCGCGCGCGAGACCGGGATCGACACCGTCCTGTCGCGGATCGATCCGACGGCCAAGGCTGCCTGGGTGAACGCCCGACGCGAAGAAGGCCGACGCGTGCTCTTCGCGGGCGACGGACTCAACGATGGGCCCGGTCTCGCTGCCGCGGACGTCGGGGTCGCCATGGGGCGAGGGGCAGCCAGTAGCGTGCTGGTGGCCGATGGGGTGATCTCATCGGGCAGTTTGGCCCCAATCCCGGTCGGGATTCATGCGGCGCGCGCGTGCCGCCGCGCGATTCGCACCAATCAGATCCGTTCGATTGGCTATAATATTCTGGCAGTGAGTGCGGCGGCGATCGGGTGGGTCAATCCGCTGGTCGCGGCGGTGCTCATGCCCCTCTCGAGTGCCATGGTGATCTGGGGGGCCTCGAGGGTAGAGGCGCACGTTCGGAGGCTTGCCGCGTGAACGCCGTCCTGTTTCTGCTCCCTATTGCCATCGCGCTCGGCGCGGTCTTTGCCGTACTGTTCATGCTGGCGGTGCGAAGCGGGCAATTCGACGATCTCGACGATCCGCCCGAGCGAATTCTGCACGATTGACGTGCGGCCAGGCGTCCGAAACCCTGCATCTGCGGTGCCGTACGGTAGGGGAGATGGGTGTGCCAACTCACCGCAAGGACGTGCGTATGCAGACAGCAGTCGCCAAACGAGGGATCGGACCGGCCATGGTCTGGATGGTCGGTCTGTCGATAGCGCTCAGCTGGGTCCCCTTGCTCGGAGGCCTCGTCGCCGGATTCGTAGGCGGTCGCAAGGCCGGAGCGATCGGACCGGCTCTCGCCGCGGTCTTCCTGCCGGGCGTCATTCTCTTCCTGCTCACGATCGTCGTGGGCGCCCTCGTCGGCTGGATCCCGCTGATCGGGCAGCTCTGGGGCGCGTTGGCCGGCGTAGGAGGCTGGGCGCTGTCCTTCTTGAACGTGATTCCGCTCGTCCTCGGCGCAGTCGTCGGCGGGGCCACCGCGAAGTCGTAGCGCGATGGACTGCGCCCGCCGCGGGACCGCGGGCGCATGGACACACCACCACCGGAGGACAATGCTCGTGAACCGGCAGCTGGCCTGTGCGGTGGTGGTGACGGTGCTCCTGCCATGGGGCAGCGCCGGTGGCCAACAGGCGACGCCGAACGAGTACGACCGCGGCACGCACGTGGTGCTGCTGGGTACGGGGACGCCGAATGCGGATCCGGAGCGATCGGGACCTGCTACCGCAGTGGTGGTCGACGGTGTGGCCTTCATCGTGGACGCGGGCACAGGGGTGGTCCGTCGAGCCGCGGCCGCCGCCGATCAGGGAGTCGGCGCCCTCCGACCGCGCCGCCTCCGGCACCTGTTCCTCACACACCTCCATAGCGATCATACCCTCGGGCTGCCCGATCTCCTGCTCACGCCGTGGGTCTTGGAGCGAGAGGAGCCGCTCACCGTTTACGGGCCGGCAGGGACCGCGGCGATGGTCGAGCACATGCTGGCTGCCTTTGATGCGGACATCCGCCGGCGTGTCGATGGGCTGCAGCCGCAGAATGCGACGGGGCACGAGGCGTTGGTCCACCCGATCGCTCCGGGTGTGGTGCACCGCGATTCGTCGGTCACGGTGACGGCGTTCGCGGTCGACCACGAGGAGTGGCCGGAGTCCTTCGGCTTCCGGTTCGAGACTGCCGACGGGGTCGTCGTCATCTCGGGTGACGCACGGCCCAGCGAGAGTGTCGTCGCCGCATGCGATGGATGCGACGTCCTGGTGCACGAGGTGTATTCGGATGCAGGTTTTGCCCGTCGGACACCGGTGTGGCAACGGCGAGCGAGCTGGCGGCGCTGGCTTCGCGGGCGCGTCCGCGCCTCCTGGTCTTGACGCATCAGTTGTTCTGGGGCACGTCGGACGACGATCTGCTCGAGGAAGTGCGTGCGGGATACCGAGGAATCGTGGTGTCGGGGCAGGACCTCGACATCTTCACTGTGCAGCGGGAACCTTGAGCACGCGACGGCGTTGACGATTGCGTCGCGGAGCGCGCTGGCCCTGCCCCCGCGTTTTCCCAACCCTATAACTCTCACACCCGGGTCAGCCATGCTCCAGCCACCCAACGCCCCCGAAGTCTCCGCCGACGAACTCGCCGACGCGCTGGACCGCGGCGCACCCATGCAGATCGTCGACGTGCGCGCTCCGTTTCGGCTCGAGACCGGCACGGTCGACCTGGGTCGGCAGGAGCACTTCCACAACATCGTGGGGTCGCAGCTGATTCAGGTGCCCACGATCGAAGGCGCCGGGCTCGATCCAACCGTGCCGATCTCGGTCGTCTGCGGACGCGGGAACGACAGCAAGGTGTTGGCCTCGCACCTGAACCGACTGGGCGGGAATGCGCGGTCGCTCAAGGGTGGTATGGCAGCGTGGATGCGTGTGCTCCTGCCGAGGGATCTCGCGCCCTCGCCGTCGCTCGATCGACTCGTACAGTTCGACCGAGTGGGAAAGGGTGCGATCGCGTACCTCCTCGTGAGCGAGGGCGCAGCGTTGGCGGTCGATGTGCCGCTGGATGCGAGCGCCGTCCGCAGGGTACTCGAGGAGCACGACCTCGATCTGGTGGGTGTCGCCGACACCCACGTGCATGCGGACTACGTCAGCGGTGCTGCTGCGCTCGCTCACGAGCACGGTGTGCCGTACTACCTGCACCCCGCCGACAACGTCTACCCGTACGATGGAACGCCGGGACGGTTGGCGATCACGGCGCTGGCCGACGGCAGCGCGCTCTCCGTCGGCCGGGCGACGGTGCGAGCCATGCATACGCCGGGGCACACCGAGGGCAGTGTCACCTTTCTCGTTGACGATGCCATCGCGCTGACTGGCGATTTTCTCTTCGTCCGTTCGATCGGCCGGCCGGATCTCGGCGGCAAGGTCGAGGCGTGGGCGAGTGCGCTCTGGCACAGCGTGACGCGCGCGAAGACCGAGTGGTCATCCGATGTCGTGATCTACCCCGCACACTACGCCGGAAACGACGAACGACGGGAAGATCGTACGATCGGCGTGCGCTTCGGTGATCTCGTCGCCGAGAACGAAGCGCTGCAGTTCGCAGGCGAGGAAGACTTCGTGGCATGGGTCGTTCGCCACACGTCGTCCTTCCCCGAAGCGTACCGAACGATCAAGGCGATCAATGCCGGCCTCATGGCGCTGACCGAGCTCGAAGTCGAGCAGCTCGAGGTCGGCAAGAACGAGTGCGCGTTGGGCGGTCGCTGAGACGACGGAAGCCGGAGGGGCGCTCCCTCCGGCTTCCGTACATCCGCTCCAAGAGCGAGCGCTACCGTTGGAACACCTCGTCGATATCGATAATCGTGATCTTGTCTTCGGTCACCGGAATCGGGAACGAGGCGATCTCCTCGTCCTCCGCCTGGATCTCCGCCGACTGTTCGCCGGCGTACGTGATAGGCGTCGACTCGCCGCTCAACAGCGTTCGCTTCATCGCCTCGGCATCGGCCGTCACGAAGACGACGAACATGTTGTCATACTGCAGGTGGCGTTGGATGGCTGCATTGACCTGATCGAGCGTCAACGCCGCAATCCCGGGCCGGATGGCATCCAGATATCCCTCGTCGAGACCGTAGAACGCATCGTCAACCGCGTACCCGAGTCGGCGGCTACCGGTCGCACCCCAGTTGAGGACGTAGTTCTGGAGGAACTGTTGTGTGGTAGCAAGGGTCTCGTCGGTCATGCCGTTGTCTACGAGTTGCTGTAACTCACGCCATGCGGCGCGCGTTGCGAAGAGTGTCCGCTCGTGCAGGTTGCCGGGCGCGGTGAGTGAGATCGGACGGATCCAGATCTCGAACAGCTGGCTTCGGCGTGCGACGTTGGTCGGCGGCACCTGCGTCGTGTAGCCCATCGGGTACGCCTCGACGTAGCTATAGTCACCGTAATTCATGCCGCGCCGCTCGCGGATCACCTGGTAGAGGTGGCTGAACGATTCGCGGTGCTCGCCAAACCACGAGTTCATGGCGACCATGGCCCAGAAGTCGGGGTGGGCGCGCGTCAGCTCCGTGGGAAAGCCCAGGGAGATCGCGGTGGCATCCGTTTCCTTCTCGACGATCAAGACCTCAACGCCGTCGGGGGTCCGTGCGGTGGGTGCCGGTACGACAGGCACCACAGCCTCGGGAAGCGTGTTGAAATCGTCCCGCACCCGCTCCACGAACGAAGGATCGTACCCTCCGCCCACACCGACCACGATATTGTTGGCCACGTAGTAGGCGGCGTAGAAGTTCTTCACGTCGTCCAACGTGATGGAGCGCACCGATTCGACGTACCCCTCCTCGGGGTGGGCGTATGGCGTGCCGCGGTAGGCGGTCCAGAACAGCAGCTCCTTGGAAAGTTCTTCGTCCCGACCGTATCGCCGGCCGCGCTCGAGGAAGTTGAGCGTCTGCGACTTCACCCGCTCGAAATCCGCTTCGGCAAAAGCCGGTTTCATGAGGGCGTTGCTGAACAGCGTGTAATACCCCTCGAGGTTGTCGCGGTGGATACGACCACGGAAGACGGTCATCTCCTTGTCGACGTTGTAGGTGTATCCAGCCGCCATGGGATAGAGCTTGGCGAGGATCGCGTCGTAGGCATCCTCGGTCGTCGAGCCGTCCGACAGGAGGCTGGCCGTGAGCGCTGCCAGTCCTTCTTTCCCGCTCGGGTCGTTCTGCGACCCTGCCTTGACCCAGATGTTGAACGCGATGAAAGGCGAGTTGGTGTCGGGCAGCGTGATCGTGCCCTCGGGGGTGCCGGTGCAAGCGCTCACGGTGAGCAACCCTGCTGTGAGTAGCGTGGCGATTCTCATTCCGCACCTCCCGCCTGGACCATGGTGACCACGGTCTTCCGTGCATCGCGCAAGTACGCCTGTGCGGCGTCCCGAACGTCGTCGGCCGTCACGGTGTCGAGCGTGCGGTAGTACTCCTCGATGGCCTCGATGCCGCCGGTGTAGATGACGTACGAGATCAAGCTGAAGGCCACGTTCTGGGCCGTTTCGAGACCCATGAGAAAGTCGTACTTCAAGTTGCTCTTCGTGTCGGCGAGGAGCTGCGCGTCGACCAGTTCCGTCTTGAAGCGCTCGACGGTTGCCTGGATGTCGGCCTCCACGCTCGCCACGTCGTCCGGATCGATGACCATCGTCTGGACGGTGAGGAGCCCGGGATCGCGCTGCAGATCGAACCCGTCGAACAGGTACTGCACGCGACGCTCGTCGATCACGAGCTTCTTGTACAGGTCGGAATTGGAGCCGAATGCGACGGCGCCAAGTACTTCGGTGGCCACCGCCATTCTCTCCGTGGCACTCCACGCGGGACCCTTGTAGTTCACGCTCAAGACGGGCAAAGTGCGCCCCGGATATCGCACGACTGCCCGACGCGGTGCCGCTTGCTCCGGCTCGGTCGGAATGTCGGGAGCGACATACCCCGGCTCCCACCTGGTGTAGTACTGTCGCACCAGGTTCTCCGCTTCGTCGACATCAAAGTCGCCGGCGACCACGAGTACGACATTCTCGGGGCGGTAGAACCGTCGGTGGAAATCGATGCTGTAGTCGTAGCCCTCCGGCATGGCGCGGACGTCCGCCTCGAAACCAATCGTTGTGTGGCGGTAGGTATGCCGGTCGAAGGCGGTTTCCCGTACTCGTTGGTCGAGAAATCGGCCGGGCGACATCGCGCCCTGCTGATACTCGCCGAGGACCGCGCCGGCCTCCGTACGGAACTCCGGTTCGTCGTACTTGAGGTTCATGAAGCGATCGGACTCGAGATCCATGATCTGCTCGAGGTACTCGCTCGCCACCACCTCGTAGTAGACGGTCAGGTCGTTGCTCGTGAACGCGTTGCGCGCCGCCCCCATGCTCGACGTCACGGCGTCGAAGTCGGGATACTTGTCAGTGCCGCGGAACATCATGTGCTCGAAGAAGTGCGCGAACCCGCTCTTCCCGGCCTCCACTTCGTCGCGGCTCCCGGTTCGAACCATCGAGACGTACGCGATCTGTCCCGGGGAGCCCGCCGGAATCAGGTAGGCCCTGAATCCGTTCTCGAGCTCCACGAGCCGGTAGTCGAATGGAAAGATCCGATCCTCCTGTGCTGCAGCCGAGCCAACCATGGCACACAGCAACAACGCTGTCGCCAGCACTTTCATCACATCCCCTCCCTGCGGTAGACCTGGTCAGGTAACTGTGCATCGAATATACACATGCGGCCATACTCCGGCTTCTCGCGGCCGCCGGAGCGCCCATGGGGCGAAACCGCCCGCCCGCGAGCCCGTAGGGTGAGGGGCGTTCAATCTCCCTTGGAGAGGTGAGGCAGATGTTGCGACCGATCATGATCGTGGGAGCAGTCGGTGTTGGCGGCTATCTGGCTTGGCAGGTGATCTGGGCTTTCCTGCTGCCGATGCTCGGCGCGCTGCTGGGATTTCTGTGGATGGCCGTCAAGCTCGGCCTTCTCGTGGTACTGGGGATCTGGGTCTACAAGATGTTCCAGAAGAGTATCGCGAAGAAGCAGGAAGCCGCGACGTAGCACGGCCGCCGGTCTACGCGAGGCCGTCTCGCGCCCGCACCACCGACACTCGGTGGGCGGGCGCGGTGTATCTCGGACGTTCCGTCCCGATGGCTGGTGAGGCGACCTGGGGCCTGTATATTCCGCCGGATAATGCCGGCAGGTGGCGGTTGATGCCGTGCCCCGTCGGTCCTTGCTTCGACGTACCCGGGCTCTGACCACACCGTATGGACGAAATCCAGGAACATCTCGAAGCGTCGCTCGCCGACAAGTACGCCATCGAAGGCCCTCTCGGCGAGGGCGGGATGGCGCTCGTGTACTTGGCGCGGGATGTCAAGCACGACCGGCAGGTGGCCGTCAAGGTGCTCCGGCCTGAGCTCGCCGCCTCGCTCGGCGCCGAACGGTTCCTGCGGGAGATCGCCGTCACGGCCAAGCTCCAGCATCCGCATATCCTGCCCCTCTACGACTCGGGTGACGCCGAGGGGTTGCTCTTTTATGTCATGCCGTTCGTCGAGGGTGAGGCGCTTTCGGACCTGATCGAGCGGGAGAAGCAGCTCTCCATCGACGAGGCGATCCGGATCACGAAGGAAGTCGCTGGTGCGCTCGGCCACGCCCACGCGTACGGGTTGATCCATCGAGACATCAAACCTGAGAACATCATGATGTCGGGCGGGCACGCGATCGTGGCAGACTTCGGGATCGCGAAGGCCGTCAGTGAGGCGGGGGGACACGAGGTCACATCCACGGGTACCGCGATCGGTACGCCGGCGTACATGAGCCCCGAGCAAGCGGCGGGCGACCCGGGTCTGGATTCGCGAACCGATCTGTACGCACTCGGGTGCATGCTCTACGAGATGCTGATCGGCCAGCCACCGTTCACCGGCCCCAATGCGCAGGCCATCATGGCGCGGCACACCATGGATCAGGTGCCGCCACCGAGCATCATGCGCCAGTCGATCATGCCGGAGTTGGAGGACGTGATCTTCTGCGCGATGGCGAAGACGCCGGCCGATCGCTTCCGGACCGCGCAGGAGATGATCGACGCACTCACGGCGATCGAGTCCGGTGGCGCGCCGAAGGTGCGGATGACCCGGCAGACGAGCCGCATCAGCCAGCCGATGATCGTGGAGCCAGGCTGGAAGCGGGCGGTCGTGCCGGTGATCTCGACGGTGGCCGTCGTGGCCGTCGCGTTTGGCGCGTGGACGGCATTTGCGAACCGTGAATCCGGTCCTGTGGCGATCGAGGGCGGCCTGGATCCCGCGCGCGTGGCGGTGCTGTACTTCGAGGACGTCTCGCCCGACGGTGCGCTTGCCTATCTGGCCGACGGGATCACCGAAGGGCTGATCCGGCAGCTCGCCACGGTGAATGCGCTGGACGTGATCTCCCGAAACGGTGTCGAGCCGTTTCGGGATCCAACCATGGCACGCGACAGCATCGCCGGGGTCTTGGAAGCGGGAAGCTTGGTGTCCGGCAGCGTCGAACAGGTGGGGCAGAACTTGCGCGTTACCGCGCGGCTGATCGACGGCACGAGCGGAGCGGACATCGACCGGGAGACGTTCCAGCTCCCTGCGACCGATCTCCTGGCTGCACAGGACTCCGTGGTCGAGACGGTGTCCGGGTTTCTCCGAACTCGGCTCGGCGATGAGGTCCGGACACGGGAGCTCCGGGCCGGCACGCGGAGCGTAGACGCGTGGGGGTTGGTGCAGCGCGCCGAGCGACTTCGCAAAGATGCGGATGCAGCGGTGACCGCAGAGAACGAGTCCGCGGCGCGCGCCGCGCTCACGCGGGCTGACTCGTTGCTGCGAGTCGCCCAGACGGCGGATCCGCGGTGGGTCCAACCCGTGGTCGATCGCGGGTGGGTTGCCTATCAGCGGGGGCGGCAGCTCGAGAGCGGACCGGCCGAGGCGCGATGGCTCGATTCCGCCCTCGCTCGAGCCGACGAAGCGCTGGTGGTTGACCCGGACGATGCCCAGGCCTTGCAGTTGCGTGGCACAGTGCGGTACCGGTACTGGGATCTTCGGGTCATGACCGATCCCCGTGCACAGCAGCAGTTGCTCGAGGATTCACGCGACGACTTGGAACGGGCGGTGGAAACCGACCCGTCGCTCGCGAGTGCGTTCGTCACACTGAGCGTGATGTTCTACGACTTTGAAGACCTCGCCCAGGCGATGCGCATGGCGGAGCGGGCGTACGAGGCCGACGCCTACTTGGCGAACGCGGATCAGGTGATCGAGCGGTTGTTCTGGACCTCGCTTGATCGGGAGAACCTCCCCCAAGCACGCCGCTGGTGCGATGAAGGCGCGCGGCGGTTCACGGATGATCCCCGGTTTCTCAGCTGCCAGCTGTGGGTGATGGTCACGCCCGCGGTGGAACCCGACGTCGACTCGGCGTGGGCGTTACGAGGCAGGATCGAGGAGATCTCGACGAATCCCTTCCTGAAGGTGCGAAGCGACCTCGTGATCGGTGGCATCCTTGCGCGCGCCGGCCTGGCGGACAGCGCCAAGAGCGTGTTGGCCACGGGGCACGACCGCATCACGGCGGAGTTGGATCCGTCCAAGAACCTGCTCTACGTCGAGGCGTTCATGCGCACGCTGGCCGACGAGCCAGATGTGGCCATCGACCTGCTCAAGGAATACACCGCGGCCAATCCGGGTCACGACTTTGGTGAGGCGCTGGGCACCTGGTGGTGGCGGAGTCTCAGAGATCACCCGCGGTTCCGGGAGTTGACGGTCGGATAGCCCCGCCACGCCGTGGTGTTGCGGGTGCGCAACACGAGAGGGGTCATTGCTACTGGGCTTGCAGCAGCAACAGGTCCGGGGTAGGTTCTTCACGGGTATTCCCCACATTTTCTGCGCGAACGCGGTCGGGGTGCTAGGAGCGGTTCTTGCTCCCTCGGCCTCAGTGGTGCTGTCCGGAATGCTGCCCGGTCGGTGCCAGTTGCGGAATAGATCTTACGAGACATAGTGCAGCGGCCGCACCGATCCGTTCTCGAACATGGTGCGGTTGGCTGTGTTGGCACAATGCATGGCCGGAGGGTCTTATGATCAAGCGAATCGTGGCGATCGGAGTGGTTGCCCTCGCCGTTGCGGCATGTCAGGACGATGCGGTAACGGATCCGCGGGCGACCATCTACGAGCGTCCCAACATCGCTATTACCGATGCAGACGACAGCTACGGCTTCGTCGACGGGTTCTTTTCGTTCTTGAAGCCCTTGGTGGACGACCCGGTGATAAACGGGAACACGCTCAACCAGAATCTGAAGCCGACCATCGAACTGTGGCTGAGGTCGGATCTCATCATCGAGGTCGAAGGGGAAGAACATGCCTGCTCGCCGAAGGTCACTGGCGACGAGCCTGAGGCCAAATTCATACCGCAGGTGAATATCGAGGGCACCGCGTACACGTACGGGTGGAAGACAAGTGACGAACCGGCCGGCGGAGTCATTGAAGGCACGGATTACCGCCTCTGTGTGAAAGTCAAGCTGGCCTCCGGGGATCAACTGGTTGGCTGGCGGGACGTGCGGCCGGAGAAGTCGATCGATCCCAACCATCCGGCCGGCCTGCCGTATCTCTTCACGGCCGGGCGCAACATCCCGATCGAGTTTTGGCTCAGCAGCAGGGCCCTGTGCACCGACGTTGACGGCAAGGTCATCGACTGCACTGTCGCCACGTTCGATGGGGCCGGCGGTACAGCAGTGTGTGACAGCGCGCAGTGCGGGCTGGAGGTGCCCGAGGGCGCGGTGAACGGACTGATCACGTTCACGGTGCAGTACGTGAAGTGCGACTCGACGGCTGGTCGCGTCGACCATCTGGACATCGACATTCCACAGCATCCAGGGTGCCTCAAGGTCTCAGCGGTGTCGAGCGTGCCTTGGACCGGCATCTTCGAGGAGTTGGGTGATGCTTCGTCCGAGGGCATCGTTGCAGCGGCGTGCCGTGCGGACGACTACTTGCTCGACGAGCGTTTCCTCCTGCACATCGACGGCAACGACGGGAACGTCTACGCGCTTCCCACCAGGCCGTTCCCGGAACTGAATTGCGGTCCCGAGGGATTCGTGCGGGCTCCCGGCTCTGACGGGTCGTTCGGCGATTGGATGAGGTTTTATGCGGCCCGGGGTACGGGGGCGCTGAAGCACGCGCTGGTGCCCTGGATCGACCCGCCGGAGTTGAAGGCAGGTCATGTAGGGATGGGTGGTGGTACGTCCCTCAGCTGCAGCGGCTTCAGAGCCAGTGGCGCTGGTGATGATCCCCAGACGATCACGAGCTGCACCGCTCCCGTGCTCGTCGCTGGTGACGGGCCGCTGTGGTCATCGGCGTTGACGACGATCGATGCCGGTGTGCCGGTCGACTTCGATCTCGTGTGGGCGATTCCGTCGAAGATGACTGAACGCGAGGAGGTCTTGACGCTCGGCCCGCCAATCACGTCGCGGGAGTGGATCGACCCTCTGGCGGTTGCGATCGGCGACCCGCTGTATCCTGGTGTGCTGGTGACCGACGACTGCAAGGTGGACTCGGACGGGACCGTCACGGAGGATTGTGATGGCTTCAACGAGTCCCCCGTTGCCAATGCCGTGGTCACGTTCGTGGATGAAGGCGGCACCGCGATCGGCACGGGTGTGACGGGCACGGACGGCATCGCACGTCCCGACAATCCGTGGGTGCTGACCACGTCAGGAGTGCACAGCGCCTATGCGTCCGGTCGCGGCATCGGGATCCACGACACGCTGGCAGCGCATGCGTACGTTGGCGCCCCGCCGTCGGTGACCGCCGATCCCGATGCAGCGGAAGGGTCCTACCAGGACCACATCGGCAACAACGCGGTTCAGCTGCTGGAGCCGAAGCTCCGGTTCCAGGCGTCGGTCTGCACCGATTACCGCGCGGTGCTCGACACAAATGGTGTTGAAGCCGTATACACTACTGCAGGCCGAGTCGACACCATTCCGATCAACATCTCGGGTGCAGGGGACGAGGCTTACCTGTACACGCTCTCGGACTGCTACAACACGTACTTCGCGTTGAAGCTGCAGGCGGCAGAGGAGTTGCAGAACTCGCTGCGCATCGTGTTCGTCGACGAGCAGACGTACGGCGACACCTTGCCGCCTGTGCAGTTCGATGCCGAGCCGAAGGCCAATGTGTTGGTTGATGGTATCCTGCGGTCGGACGACATGTGGATGATCCGTCGCGGAGACGACAAGAAGGACCCGTCGACATACGGCAAGTGGCTGATCGAGGACTGGCGCGTATCCGACGACTGCACGGGCAGTTCGAAGCAGTCGGAATGCGGTGCGATCGATGCGGGCGGGTTGCCGTTCCAGAATCTGAATGGCAACACGAACGGAGTGGTATTCGAAGATGGTGCCACCGGCGAAACCGTGTTTGAGTTTGCCCGGTGCTTTGATTGCGAGTACGACCCACAGGACTTTCCGACGCCGGCGGTCGGTCAGTCGATGCGGATTGGATTCTATCTCGTACTTCAGATGGGCAAGGGCGCTCAGGGCAACACGGAGTGGCCGGACTTCAGAGTGTTCCAGCCCATCACCATCACGCGGCAGTAGGGCGCCCGCGCCACCCTATCGAACCGGCCTCGGGAATCTCCCGGGGCCGGTTTGTTTTCCGTCCGGCCCTGCCGTGTGTAGTTTTGCACCATGACCGATTCCAGCCCCCAAGTCCCCGAAACAGGCCCACTGCCGAAGCCGTCGAACCCGGACGACGCCCGCGTGTACCTCAGGGCTGCGGCGTTTCCCGCTCCCGACGTGCAAACCGTCGCCCTCACCGGCACCGAGTTCACCGCCGTCTGCCCCAAGACCGGCCAACCGGACTTCGGTACGGTCACGATCGAGTACACGCCCGACGAGCTCTGCATCGAGTCCCGCGCGCTCAAGTACTACCTCTGGTCGTACCGGGACGAGCCGGCGTTCGTGGAATCCGTGGCGGCCCGCATCGCTGACGATGTGGTCTATGCGATCGCGCCAAAGCGGGTGAGCGTCGAGGTGACGCAGAACGTCCGTGGCGGGATCGAGATCGTCGCCGTCGCGGAACGGCATACGTGAGGGTTCGAGGGAGCCGATGAACGCCAGGCCGAAGGCCGTCGTGCTCCTGAGCGGCGGCCTCGACTCCACTACCACCGCGGCCATTGCGAAGCGCGAGGGGTTCGACGTCCACGCGTTATCGATCCGCTACGGTCAGCGTCACACCGGAGAGATCGAAGCGGCGACGCGCATCGCCACCACACTCGGTGTCACGAAACACGTGGTGCTGGATCTCGACCTGCGCGCCTTTGGCGGCTCGGCACTCACTGACGACATCCCCGTTCCGAAGGACCGCAGCGACGCAGAGATCGGTGACGGGATTCCCGTCACCTACGTGCCGGCCCGGAACACCGTCTTCCTGTCACTGGCGCTCGCCTGGGCCGAAGCGCTCGATGCGCGTGCGATCTTCATCGGGGTGAACGCGCTCGATTTCAGCGGGTATCCCGACTGCCGTCCCGCCTTCATCGATGCAT
The DNA here is from genome assembly GCA_039586875.1 of Gemmatimonadota bacterium. Classification (GTDB taxonomy): domain Bacteria; phylum Gemmatimonadota; class Gemmatimonadetes; order Gemmatimonadales; family GWC2-71-9; genus JAOTVV01. The sequence continues at coordinate 40,429 of JBDHJO010000011.1, forward strand.
TTCAACAGGTGGCCGGACTCGGTACGAAGGTCGGCGCCGAGCAGGACGTGCCGATCGAGATCCGCACCCCGCTGATCTCGCTTTCCAAGGCGGAGATCATCAGGCGTGGCATGGCCCTCGGCGTGGACTACGCGTTGACGGTGAGCTGCTACGATCCCGCAGACGACGGCTCGGCGTGTGGACACTGCGACGCGTGCCTGTTGCGCAAGAAGGGGTTCGCGGAAGCCGGCATCCCCGACCTCACCCGATATGCTGAGGCGGGCTCGTGACGTACACGGTGAAGGAGATCTACTATACGCTTCAGGGCGAGGGATACCACACGGGCCGTCCTGCGGTATTCCTCCGCTTCACCGGGTGCAACCTCTGGTCGGGGCATGAGAAAGACCGCGGCTCGGCCATCTGCCGCTTCTGCGATACGGACTTCGTGGGCACCGATGGCCTGGGTGGGGGGAAATACGATTCCGCACAGGCCGTTGTGGACGAGGTCGCGCGCGCATGGCCGTCGACCGCTGCCGGTCGGCCATACGTCGTCTGCACAGGAGGTGAGCCGCTGCTACAGCTCGATGTGCCGCTGATCGATGCGCTGCACGGGGCCGGGTTCGAGATCGGGGTCGAGACCAACGGCACGATCGCAGCACCGAAGGGCATCGACTGGCTGTGCGTCAGCCCAAAGGCCGGCGCTGATCTTGTACAGCGAAGTGGTGACGAGCTCAAGGTGGTGATCCCGCAGGATGCGCTCGATCTCGAAATGCTCGCGCAGCTCGATTTTGCCGTGTTCTCGGTCCAGCCCATGGACGGCCCTGCGCTCGAGCGCAATACCATTCTTGCCAGCCGCTACTCCCTCGAGCACCCCACGTGGCGGCTCAGCCTGCAAACGCACAAGCTGCTTGGACTCCCCTGACCGCCATGGACGTCTTCCGCGAATTCACCTTCGAAGCGGCCCACCGGCTGCCCAACGTGCCCGAGGGCCACAAGTGCGCCAGGCTCCACGGGCACTCGTTTCACGTCACCGTGCACGTCGAAGGACCGGTCGGTGATGAGTCTGGGTGGGTGATCGACTTCGCCGACATCAAGGCCGCATGCAAGCCGGTTTACGATGCCCTCGACCACCGGTACTTGAACGACATCGAAGGCCTGGAAAACCCCACGAGCGAGGTGCTGGCGCAGTGGATCTGGGAGCGATTGGCACCGACGCTGCCAGGGCTGGCGAAGATCGTGGTGAAGGAGACGTGCACGTCGGGGTGCGCATACGACGGACGGTAGGTGCGGAAGGCGACGAGCCGGCGATGAGCGGTGAGGCACCGGAGCAACCTGCGCTCCGAGTCTTCAGACTGCCTCGTCGTCTTCCGCACGCTGCGCCGCGCTGCGCCTCCGCTCCGTTGCCGTGCGATCGACCATGGCCTGCGACCAATTCGGAACGTTCTGTTCGAAGGGAATTCGCAGCACGACCCCTTCACCCGTACCGGACGGCAGGCGATCGACCGGAACGGAGGCCGTTCTGCCCTGTTCATCGACCAGTACCGCGACGGCCTGATCGATGCGGTCGACCACGTATGTGTGTTCGGCGGACGGCGGCGGTGAGGACATGTGGTTCCGATCAGGCACGCGGACGCTGATGAGTGAATGGCGGCCCGGTCGTTCGGACCGCTTCTGCCAATAATAGCGCAACGCCCGCGAGTCGCGAGACGCAGCGGATCCAGGTGGCGCTCCCCTACCGTCTCGACTGTCCTTCTTGCCTTCTCCCCACCCGTCCCCGATCTTCGAGAAAGCCGGCACACCTGGGAGGCGGGCATGGGCATCGCGGGTCGGTCCCTTCGAGCAGCGGCAGCACTCCTTCTCGTCGCAGCGCCATCGCTTTCGGCGCAGTTCAACGGCACCTGGACCGTGCAGGGAGAGAACGCCACGATCACGGTCACCATGCAGCAGGATGCGCAGGGCAACGTGCGCGGTACCTGGACGGGTGCCGGCACGATGCAGATCGAGGGCATGGTGGAAGAGGGCATCGCGATGGGCGCGATCTACAATCAAGAAGGCGGCGTGTACTTCGAGGCGGAGGTGCAGGGGGCGCAGCTCCGGCTCGCACTGATTGAAGCGGGGGCCGACAACCAGCCCGACTACTCGAAGATGACCGACCTCGTGCTCACCAGCACGGCGGGCGGCGGCGCGGTGCCGCCTGCGGCGGGCCGGGCGGCGAACCCTCTGGCCGGAGGAACTGGCGGCGCGGACCCGGTAGTGGGGACGTACGAAGGCGAGGGCGTCCGCCTTCAGCTCCAGCCAGGCCAGGGTGGCTACACGGGAAGCATCACGGTACAGGGCCAATCCTATCCGCTCACCGCAATGGGTTCCGGCGGGCAGGTCCGGGGTACGTTCAACGCCGGCGGACAGCAGTACGAATTCCAAGCGCAACTGCAGGGCTCGCAGCTCACCCTCGCGAGCGGCGGTACTACGTATCGGTTGAGTAAGGCCGGTGGGGCGGCGAATCCGCTCGCAGGCGGTGCGCGATCGCAGCCTGCAGCGACCGGCGCGAGCGGCTTGACCGGACGGTGGAGTTGCCAGTCCAATGAAGGGCCCGCGCAACTCGAGTTTGTCTCGCAGAATCAGCTCACGTACAACGGTGAGCGACTTGCGTACCAGATGGGTGACGGCGTGCTCCAGGTGCAGACCGAGTGGGGCATGATGTCCTACCAGTATCGGTTGTCCGGGGATCGGCTCCAGGTGTCGGGCATGGATGGAACGTCGCTCGACTGCTCCCGCGGTGGCGCTGCTGCCGCTGCTCCGGGGGGGATGGGTGGGGCGGGTGGGGCGGGACAGTACAACGCGCTCCTCCGCGGCCAGTACTGCTCGTACTCCAGCTCGCCTGACGGAGGTTACTCAACGACCAGGCGCATGTACTTCGACGGCGTCGGGCGCGTCACGCATGCTACCCTCGGCGAGTTCGATGTGCCGGAGGGGGTAGGCTACGGCCAGGGTGCGGGGGATCCCGGTTCCTATAGTGTCACGGGGTTCCAAAAGGGTTCCGACGTGTACATCAAGTTCGATTCGAGTGATCAGACGCATGCGTTCAAGGTGTACGTCGGCGATGCGCAGGGGATCTACGAGCTGTGGTTCCGGGAGCAGGTGTATTCGCCACAGCTGTGCCCCTGAGGGCGGCAAGACCGCAGGACATTGAGGCGGTCGCATCCCCCGCAGCCTGCACCGTGTAGCCTGCGCCCTGCACGATGCGCCGTTCCGGCCGGCCACCCCGGTGGGCCCGCACCGGCCACTCCGTGATTCTCGTCACGATCCCGTAACTCAATGTCCCACAAGGGGAAAGGTGTTGCGTGTTCATCCGGAATCCCTTATCGTGCGGCGGTTTCGGATTTGGTACGGTGTTTGCCGTTGTCACCGGCCAACCGCGAGAATTCGTTCCTCAATCCCCAGGAGCCGTACGCATGCACAGGTCGATCCGAACGTTGGCAGCCGCAGCCGTCCTTGGAACACTTGCCGTTTCGTTCTCCACGGAGGCACGGGCACAGGGCAGTGCGTCGCAGACGATCCAGGCCACGGCCGTCGTAGCCGAAGGCCTCGCGATCGCGAATCTCCGCAACCTCAGCTTCGGAACGGTCTTTCCGGGCATCGATGTGACGATCGCTCCCACCGATCCGACGTCCGGGCACTTCCGCGTACTCGGTGGTGCCGGTGCTGAAGTCCAGCTCACATTCCCTGCGCTTCCGTCCCTGCTGGCCGATGGCGGCGGCAACGACATGTCGGTTTCGTTCACGGCGACGGAGAATCCGACGGATGCCGCCGGCACGGGAACGGCGTGTGATACGGGGACCGGCTGCACCGCCACGCTCGACGGCGAGACGGGTCAGCTGCACGTGTACATCGGTGGCACGGTGTCGCCTGGCGACCCGCAGGCAGCGGGGAATTACAGCGCGACGGTCACGCTGAACGCGGCATACACCGGGAACTGACGCGTCGGCGCGCTTGGGGCGGGGCACGGTCCCGTTCCAGGTGCGTAGGCCGTCGTCCGTGAGGCGTCACGGAACTGTTACCTGGCATGGCCGGGGTTTGAGGTGGAGCAGCGCCGTGTTGGTCCTGGCGGCGCTGCTCCTCGCGAGCACACCGGCCGAAGCGCAGCGGGCCTTCTCGATCAGGGGTAGAACTGACCTGACGTTTGGCACGGTGCTGCGTGGTGTCCCCACTTCGATCGTTGCCCCGAGCCCGGAGGCGGGATCCTGGGCGATCCGTGGTGAACCGCAGGCGGAAGTGCAGGTCGTTCTGACATTGCCCGCCAACCTCTTCAACGAAACGGGCCAGACGATGCCCGTAACGTTCAGCGCAACGGACGGCGCCTACTCCGCGCAGCCGCAGGGCTCCGGGGCACAGAGTTTCGATCCCCGACTGCCCCTGATCGCCATAATCGAAAAGAACAGTGGACGACTCTTCGTCTTCCTCGGCGGCACGGCAACGCCTAACGCAACCCAAGCCGCCGGCACCTATGTCGCGCCGATTACCCTCACTGTCTCCTACACGGGCAACTAGCCATGCTGCACTTCCTACGTCGCTCGCTTCGTCCGGCCGTCGTCGTCCTGGTGGCGATCGCTGTGCTTCCTGTGCTCGCCGATGCCATCCTTGTCGCGCCGCACGCGCTCTTCATATCCCATGACGAGCCGACGGGTGACGTGTACCTCCTCAATCAGGGTGAAGTAGCCGAGGAGGTCACGGTCGAGCTCGCGTACGGATATCCGGCGACCGATTCGTTGGGCAACATCACAATCCGGTTTGTCGACGAGTTGGGTCCGGACGATCGCGCTGCCACCCCGTGGCTCAGGGCTTTCCCGCGCCGGGCGCGGGTCGAGCCGGGACAGCGACAGCGAGTGCGTGTGCAAGCGACGCCACCCGCCGATCTGCCGGACGGCGAATACTGGTCTCGATTGATCGTGACGTCACGGCCGGTCGAGGAACCGGTGGCGGTGGTGGACACCGCCGTGCAAGCAGGAGTGACGCTGGAGCTGCGGACCGTCACGTCGGTGACGTATCGCAAGGGCGAGGTGACGACGGGAGTCCGGTTGGAAGACTTCCGTGCCTCGCAGGTCGGCGATTCCCTCGAAATCTGGGTGGAGGCGGTTCGCGAGGGGAATGCGGCGTTCCTGGGGACGCTCGAGCTCGGGCTGGGGCCGATACAGGGTGAGACGCTGACGGCGTGGCGTAACCCGATTGCGGTCTATATGGACCAGCAGCGGCGTTTCACGCTTCCGCTCCAGGATATTGCTCCTGGTGACTACCAACTGCGCCTCGCGATCTCGACGGCACGCCAGGACATCGACGCGCGTTTCATTCTCCCGGCCGAGCCAATCGAACGGTCGCTTGTGGTGTCGATCGAGGAATGACCATGCCATGCGCGCTGGGTCGGATCGTCGTGCTCGTCGTCGTTCTGGGCTTCCCTCGCGATGCCGCCGCGCAGAACGCGTCGATGCTCGTGGAAGCCGACGTCGCCGATGTGCGACTCGTGACCCGGACGATGCGTGGGTTGTCGTTCGGGGAGCTTCAACCGGGCCGGCAAGCCACGATCGACCCGCGCATGTCCTCGGAGGCCGGATTGCTGGAGATCGAAGCCGCTGTCGGTACGGAATTCCGTATTGCGATGCGCCTGCCGGACCGACTTGAATCCACCGACACCGACGCCACGCTGGCGCTCGATGGCGATGCCGCCGGCTGTCCCATCCAACATGTCGGGGCGGAGTGCGTAGATGTCGCCGACAATGCAGTCTGGGAGGCAGGGGTGGTAGCCGCCGCGGGTGCACCGGGGGATACCGTCCGGCTCAGACTCGGCGGCACGGTCGCGCCACCCGATGCTCAGCCCCCCGGCATGTATCGCGGGACGGTCGTCGCCTCGCTCACCTTCACCGCCAACTAACATGTCCGTGCCGGGCGGCTGCTTGCAGATCGCCCGCACCGCCGTCGCGGCGGTGATGCTCGCGACCGCAAGCCAACCCGCGAGCGCGCAGGGGCCCGACGTCCTCGAGCTGCTCGTCGAGTTTCGCATCGAGCACGGACCGTCGACCGACATGTTGGCCCTGCTCGAGGGCAATCGGGTCTTCCTGCCCGTCGCTCCAGTCCTTCGCGTGGCTGAGGTGCAGTTCAGCGGCGGCACGGATGGCGAGCCGTTGCACGGCGAGCTGCACCCGTCACGCACGCAGATCGTCGTAGATCCTGATGCCGGCCTCGCGCGGACGGGGGGTACCACACTGCCGATTGCGTCCAACCAGGTCGTGTGGTATGACGCGGATCTGTTCGTCGAAACGGCCACTCTCGACCGCCTCCTCGGCGTCTCCATGCGCGTGAGTCTCGGTGAGTTGTACGTGATCGTCGAGCGGTCCGACTCCCTGCCGGTCGTGCGACGGCTGCGACGGGAACAGCGGTGGATGCGGCGGCCGACGACACGCCTGGCCCAGGATGAAATCGGGTTTCTCAGGACCCCGTCCGGGCTACTGGATGGCGCGACGTTCGATTGGGCCGTGACGAGTGCGACCGATCGTCCGATCAAGGCGTCATCGGTCGAGTTCGGCCTGGGAGCGCAGGTGGTGGGTGGCAGTGCCGTTGTCCGGTACCAAGAGACGCGGTTTGACAGCATCGTAGCCCGTCGGACGACTGGGTCGTGGATTCGCGTGTGGCACGAAACGCCGTGGCTGACGCAAGTGCGCCTGGGTGAGGTCGTTGGCACCGGGCGGGTTCCCCTGCTCGTGCAGGGTGCTGCGTTGACCAACTCCCCGTTCGTGCGGCCGGCGGAGTTCGCCGATCTCGGGCTCGAGGGCATGTTCGGTCCCGGCTGGGCAGTCGAGGCGTACGAGGGCCGACGGTTTCTTGGGTATACGAGGACCGACGCGCGAGGTCGTTATGTCTTCGACGTGCCGGTCCAGTACGGCCAAAATCCGCTCGAGCTCGTGGCCTACGGCCCGAGCGGTGAAGAGGTGCGGCTGCGTCGGACCTTCGAGATCGCACCCGAGCGGTTCCCGGCACGGCAGTTCGAGTGGGGTGTTTCCGGGGGACGCTGTCCGTTCGACCAATGTGACGCGCTCGCCAATGCGGATCTCCGCTACGGTGCCAATGAGCAGCTGACGGTTCGCGGCGGCTTCGATGGATTCTGGCGCGACTCGCTATCGGATCTGTGGCACCCCTACGCCTCCCTCGCCTATCAACCCGTCCGGGCGCTGGCCGTGCTCGCCGAAGGCGTGTGGGACGCACAGGTGAGTGGTGAGGTGCAGTTCGCGCCCTCGCAGGACCTGCGCGCGCGTGTCGGTCATACCCGCTTCGTCGGGAACGTTGAGGCACCGATCCTTGGCTCGACGCTCTTTACCGACGAAACCCGTGCTTCGCTCATTGTGCGGCCACCCCTGTGGGATCTGCGGACGTTCGCGCGCGTGCTCGCGCAGTACTCGATCGGCCCGACAGCGAAACGGGGATTTCTCCGTGCGTCCGTGACAACGCCCATCGGCAGTGCGCGCGCGGTTGCCGGTGTGACGTACGATCGCCTCGAAACGGGGCCGACCGTTGCCCGTTCGACCACGACATTCGATGCGCAGTACTATCACGTCTACACAGGATCCGTCCCGTGGCTACGCCAGACCTTGTTCCGTGCCCAAGCGGCCGTCGGTGTCGATTCCGGCTTGGTCAGCACTGCGTTTGGCGTGAACCGCATGCTCACGCAATGGTTTCAGTTCGACCTCGGGGTAGCCTGGCAGCGGGATCGTGGTTGGGGGCTGGAGTTGAGCCTGACGGCGGCGCTGCAGGCCGTTCGAGCGATCAGCCAGAACCGTTTCGACGAGAACGGGGCTACCGGCATTCAGATCGCGGAGGGGTCGGTCGTGTGGAACCGTGGGGGTGGACGTGTGGAGTTCTCCGATGGGCGGAGCTTGGGGCGAGCCGGCGTGACCGGTATCGTGTTCCAGGACCTCAACGGTGATGGACAGGTCGATCCGGGCGAGCCGCGCTTGCGTGACGTGATTGTCCAGGTGGGCCCCTTGATCTCGCGCACCGACGCCGACGGTCGCTTCGCCGTCTGGGATCTCGTCCCGTTCGATGCAGTTGTGGTGACGATCGATGCGCTGTCGGTACGCGATCCGTTACTGCTCCCACCGCTCGAGCATTTCCAGGTCCGGCCCGATCCCAACATGTTCACCCCGATCCCCGTGCCGTTCATTCAGGCGGGGGAAGTCGAGGGTCGCGTCGTCACTGGTGAGAACGATCGCCCGGTGCGGAACACCGTCGTCGAGTTGCGAAACCTCGACGTCGGCAACGTGTACAGCACAACGAGTTTCTCCGACGGCGGGTTCTACATCCTCGGCGTTCGCCCTGGGCGATACGAGGTATCCGTACCGGCCGCGGCTCAGGCCGGCATGACCGTGATTGCCGAGCCGATCCTGGTAGGACGGAGTCGTGCAACAGCCATACTCGATGACATCGTCGTGCGCGTCGAGTCGGCAACACGTCCAAACGAGGAGTAGCCGTCCCGGATTCACCCACCGTGCCAAACGCATGAGGCACACCGGCTTCTACCCACAGCCCAACGATTGGGTCTGCGGCCCGTTCGCGCTGAAGCATGGTCTCTGGCTACTCGGCATCCGCGCGGACGAGGGCGACATTGCCAAGGCAGCAGGCACGGACGCGACTGGCACGGACGAGGCCGAGCTCGCCCGAGCTGCGCTGAACTACGC